>QLUS01000035.1 GCA_018725535.1 Bacillota bacterium | reverse complement strand
ACAGACGCGGCGTTTAAAGAGCAGACTACCGGGGTTGGTGAGGCGGCGTTCGCTTTTAAGCAGTTAACAGCGACGCTAGCGGTCGCCGCGCAGCAGATAGGCGAGGTGTTGCTGCCGACTTTGCTACAGCTGGCAGGGTATATATCCCGAGGGGTTGAGAAGTTTTCATCACTTAATGAAGGCACGAAAAGAGTTATCATTACAGTTGCACTACTTGCGGCTGCCATCGGCCCAGTGTTGCTGGTGCTTGGACTATTACTTAGCTCGGTTGCAAAAATAGCGGCGGGGATCGCAACATTGAAAGTCGCTATTGTTGCTTTAAAAGGCAAGATTATTGCATTAAAAAGTGCGTTAGTAATCGGGAAAGCGGTATTTTTAGCGTTGATTAGCCCCATCGGTTTAGTCGTTTTAGCCGTCGCTGCTTTAGCCGCTGGGGTTTTCATGCTTATCAGGCACTGGGGCGCGGTGAAAGGGTTTTTTATTACTCTGTGGGCAGAAGTGCGCAGAATTTTTTCCAGCGCCGTAACGGCTGCGTTGGGCTTCGTGCAAAGTCTCTGGGATGGTGTGGTTAGCCGATTTAATTCTATGGTGAGCGGTATCCGAAATATAGTTGCGGGAGTTACAGATGCAATTGCAGCACCGTTTCGGCGGGCTTCAAAAATTGTTAGTGATCTTACTAGCGAAATTGGCGGTTTCTTGCAACGCATCAATCCCTTCGCCCGTCAAAGTCCGTCACTCGTAGACAGCATAAAAGCAGGAGTGCGGATGATACAGCAAGAATACGGTAAGTTAGAAAATCTACGCTTGCCTACTTTAGCGGCAGCGACAATGCCCGCGATGCATCCCGTGGAAGCAAGTATTCCGTCGCTACGTCATAGGGGTAGTTTCGGAGCAGGCATGGACGACATAACTAGTACAGTCGGGCAAGCTGTATATAAAGCCATGAGGGACGTTACTCGAGCTACCCAGATTGAGCAAGGTCGTGAGGGTCAGCGGCAGGAAGTGGTGCTTGAGATAGATGGCGCACGAATTGGTCGTGTGATTCTGCCTGCTCTCATCCGCGAGGGTCAGCGGACGGGTATGCCAGTCATACGGCTAGCGGAGGTGTAGCAGATGTTTTGGCTAAACGCTGTTTTGATCCCCTCACCAACTGATTTTGCCAGTAGTACAGAAATGATTGAGCGAGTCGCCAGAACGGCTTCCGGGCGCATGGTGGCAGAAGTTGTCGCGATTAAAATGGTTTTGCAGTTGAGGTATAACTTGCTCAGTGCAGCAGAACTACATGCGCTGCATACTCGTTTGGTAGCTCGTGCATTCCACACGTTAAGATATCCCGATCCACCCGATGAGCGGACTATAACCGTAAAGTATAGGGGCATGTCTTACTCGCTGTGGCGTAGAGTTGACGGCGAGAGATATTTCCAGGACGTTAATATTGAGGTGGTGGAACAATGATCCCCACAACATTCCGCGAAGCTATAACAGCACCAGAACGCCGCGTGCTTGGCCGCGTTACCATTGATTACACTAGCCTTATTTTCGATGATTCTGTCGCCGTCACGGCAAGTGAGCACATAGACGCGGCTTTCCTGCCGCAGGTGACTGATAATGTTGTTGAGCCACACCACCGCTGGGCTGCTGCAGATGGCGTTGCTGTCCCAGACGGCACATGGTTTGCCGCGCCAAGTGTGCCCGGGGAGGGGCAGATGGGCTGGTGGGGGACGCAAGTCGCGGGAGTAGGTGGAGTGTTTGTTGCACCATTTCCGACAATCACAGTCAACTTTTTCTCAAGACCTATCCGCAACTTACGTGTGGTAGGGGACAGTGCACGCGGTGAATTCCCGGTTGACTTTGAGTTTCGCTTACTTAGAGCAGGTGGTGTAATCGCACATACGCGCACAGTCACTGGCAATACCCTACTAGATTGGCAAGAAACCATTTCACCAGTAACGGGAATTATTCAACTTGTGTTAGAGGTGCGTCGTTGGAGCCACGCCGGCCGAACAGTTAAAATAATTGAATTAATCACCATTGTTCAGGCGGCGTATGAGGGGGAGGATATCATATCATTTAGTCTACTAGAAGAGCGAGAACTAGCACATGGCGGCTTGCCAGTTGGCAACATCAGCGCAAATGAAATCAATTTAAAATTGAGTAACGCTGACCGACGGTTTGATGCCGGCAATGTGGCTTCGCCGCTGTTTGGCTTACTGCGCCCTAATCGCCGAATTCGCGCGTGGCTTGGTGCAGGCATGCCGATAGAGTGGATGCCACTTGGCATGTTTTGGTCGGGTGAGTGGAGCGCGGCAGAAGAAAAAGTCTATGCCCAAACTACGGGGCGCGATAGGCTGGAAATGCTGGCAAAAAGCACATACTCAACTAGCCGTGTCCATGCTAATATATCGCTGCGAACACTAGCAACAACCATCCTAATTGATGCCGGGCTTGGTGCTGCTGATTATTGGGTTGATCCTGCACTGGATAGCATCATTGTTCCGCACGCTTGGTTTGGCGCAATCTCACATCGCGCCGCGTTGCGGCAAATAGCAGAGGCTGCGCTGGGGCAGGTATATGCCGACCGATTTGGCGTTATCCGCGTTGAGGGAGCAGACCATCTTTTGGGGCAGGAAACATATGTCGCGCCGTTTATGACATCAGCACAAAGCACGACGATTACTGCCGATAGTTACTTCCAAAAAAATACTCCCATCAAATGGGGCGAATTAGCAAATGTAATCGAGGTCGAAACTAGCCCCTTGCGGGCAGCCGCGCTGCAAGAGGTTTTTCGCAACAATGAGCCAGTGTCGATAGCGGCGGGGCAGACAATTCGGCAGACGGTATTTTACAACCATACTCCGGTAATCGAGGCGGCGGCAAGCTTAGTCGGTGCGCCAGTAGGCGCAAGTATAACAGCCGCAACTTTTTACGCTTGGGGCGCGGACGTATCTGTGCATAGCCCGATTGCTGGGGCATTTACGTTGGTGATAAATGGCAGACCACTACAAGTGCAAGGTCGCGAGCGTGTCGTAGTTGAGGACGAGGTAAGTATCCAAGACAATGGGCGATTGCGTTACCGTTTCCCTGACAATCATTTAGTGCAATCACGAATCCAGGCGCAGACAATCGCAAATATCTTGCTGCGGCTCTACCGTCATCCACGCCGAGATTTGACGATGGACTGGCGCGGCAATCCAGTAGTGGCACTAGGCAGCATGGTGATAACGCCTGACCATGCGCAGTGGCTGCGCTACTGGGTGATACGACAAACATTGGATTTTGACGGTGGATTAAGGGCAAACTTGGAGGGGAGATTAGTGAGATGAGCACACCAGCTACAGGTAGGCTGACAGTAGATGCAGACGGCAGGCCGATACCACAAGTTTGGAATCCGCGCACAGCAATATATGAGGCTTTAGGCGGTGACGAACAGACACTATTCGCCGCGCCGCGCTGGACAAGATTTACAGATTCTATAACTGCCCTTGCCGCGGGCGCAATCTTCGTCGGCGCAACGCGCACAGCGCGAGCGCACCACAGTAGGATTATCGCGCGGGCATTCGCTAGCCATGCTGGCACGCTAGAGATTCAGCAATCTCGCGATGGGCTAGTGTGGCGTGTGGCGGTCGGTCATAGCGTGGCGGTTGCCGCGGGTGAGACGCGACAACTAAGCGCCGACGTTGTCGCTGATAGCTGGCGGGTGCGCTACATTAATGGCGCGACCGCCCAGACAGAGTTTGAGTTAATCTCTACAGTAGGAGGCGGTTAGACAAGTGATAAACGAGCGTCAAGCGCACATCATCTGCGTGTGTGGTGAGTGGGTACAAGTGATGAGAGATAAAGAGGTTGAACCGGGGGAGTTTCACACAGAGTGGGACGAAGAGGAGACTAGAAAAATATACCAAGAACACTTGGAAGTGTGTAGAGGGAGGGATAAGCGTTGAGCGGAGCACCTACAGGCTGGCAAGCCCCGCGCACGACATGGTCAGTTAAACATCCTACTACAACGACTGACTTTAACCGCATAGAGAGTAACAGTCTCGCTACAGAGCTTGGAGAGCGCACGCTTGACCAGGCATTAGCTGCGCCTGCTAATATTGGCACGCTGCGGCAGATATTGTCGTGGTTCGCTGGGCGCATCAGGGCAATCACAGGCGCGGCAAATTGGTTTGACGCGCCAGCGACAACGTTGGCTGATGCCCATGCTCATCACGCTGCATCAGCCCCCCATCCAGGGCATGCGTTAGTCGGGGCGGCTGCACCTGGTCTTGATGCCCATGCTGCCGCAACAACAGGAGTCCATGGCGTGGGCACTAGCACAGTTGAGAGCGCAGCTGGTGCTCAGGCTAGAGTTGATGCCCACGCAGGAGCGGCAGCCCCGCATACTGGGCACATTCGTAATGACGGCGGCGACGCTTTGCGCGGCGGGCTAATTATCACAGGTATTGCTTCGCCCGCCGCGCCGACTGTTACTGTGGTGGGGGCTGCTGGGGCGACAACTTATCGCTACCGAGTATCTGCCAGAACGCGGGTGGGCGAGACTTTAGCGGGTGCGGAAACAACGATTACTACAGGCAATGCAACTTTGTCAGCTACTAACCTTAACCGGATTACATGGGCTGCCGTGGCAGGTGCAATTGATTATCGTGTGTGGCGAACTTTCGGCGGTGCTACTACAGGGGCGATTGCAACAGTGGCGGCATTGACGGTGGACGACATAGGCTTAGTAGCAAGCGGCACATTGCCCATGCGGGATACGACAGCCGAGCCACACTGGGGGATGGAGGGTTCGCGCGGGATAAATTTGCCGGATAGGACGGACTTAAATAGTATGGTTACAGCGGGATGGTATGATGTTAACCATGCACTAAACCGTCCGCCAGTCATCGGGGGTTGGACTGCTTTAACTGTTACGCGCGGGCATTCCGCAGCCTGGGTGCAGCAAACGGCATGGGATTTGCATGCGCCTCTGCGTTGCTGGATGCGTAAAAGCCGAGGGGGAGTTTGGGACCCATGGGTTGAGGTTGTAACAATGCAGCGAGAGAGGCTAATAGGTGCGGCACATACGCTTGAAATTATCGATTCGGGGCGAATGCTTACTTTTCAAAGTGACGCCGCGTTGGTCCTCACTATCCCGACACATGCGGCTGTGCCGCTACTAATAGGCACACAGATACTAGTGCATCGGCTGGGCACAGGTGCAGTGACAATTTCTCCGGCAACGGGTGTAAGACTTGATTCTGCTGGAGGCCTTAGGTCTATACGGGCGCAGTTTGGCTTTGCAGGGTTAGTTAAACGGGCGGACAACGTTTGGGCTCTAGGTGGTGATTTGAGTTGATTATTTGGCCTGCGATATTTGGTGCTCGGGCAGGAGTAGCTGCACCTGCACCTGGGTCGAATACTTGGACAGCTATGGCGCCGGCTCCTGGTATAGTGGGGTGGGGCGGTGCGCTTACCTCTGTCGGCGACTTTATTTATGCTTTAGCAGGGGGTGGCACTAATCACTTCTGGCGTTATAATGCTCTTACCAATGCTTGGGTAGCTATGGCGGCAGCTCCTGGTGGAGTGAGTATCGGTAGCGCGCTTACTCCTGTCGGCGACTTTATTTATGCTTTAGCGGGAAACTCCAATATCTTCTGGCGATATAGCATTCCTGCAAATACTTGGACAACTATGGCGGCGACTCCTGCCGCAGTAGCACATGGTGGTGCGCTTACTTCTGTCGGCGACTTTGCTTACGCCTTCCGGGGGAATCTCACCACAACTTTCTGGCGCTATAGCATTCCTGCAAATACTTGGACAACTATGGCAGCGACTACTCGTTCAATACATGCCGGTGCTGCGCTTACTTCTGTCGGCGACTTTATTTATGCTTTCGCGGGGGGTGGCACTAATCACTTCTGGCGATATAGCATTCCTGCGAATACTTGGACAGATATGGCGATGGCTCCTAGTGGAGTATTTTACGGTGGTGCGCTTGCTTCTGTCGGCGACTTTGCTTACGCCTTCCGGGGGGGCAGGGATAATCCCTTTTGGCGTTATAACATCCCTGCGAATACTTGGGCAGTTATGGCGGTAGCTCCTGCTGGAGTGGAGGGGGGCGGCGCGCTTACTCATTCTCGTAGGATTAATGACCCCTTCATTTACGCTTTCCGGGGGGACAACACGACTGATTTCTGGCGTTACAACATTTAGGCATAAAACAACGGCAGCAGCAGTAGTGCATTTTATATTGACAGTCAGAAGGGAGGCGTGATTAGATTTGGGGGAGCAACGCATGGAGTGCCCAGGTGAGCTTAGAAAAATCGAGATCACAGTGGCGCGACACGAGGAGAGGATTAGCACTTTAGAGGAGTATCAAATAAAACAGAACTGCTGCCTCCAGCGAGTCGAGGATAAACTGAATGCGCTGCAGATGTGGCTTATCGGGCTAATGGGCGGCATGATAGTGTCGCTGGTGCTGCTGATAATTAATCTCATAGCGCGGGGGAGGTGAGAGCATGGGTAAAGATTGGTGGAAGTCCCGGACGCTTTGGGCGAACGTAGTGGCACTCGTGACCATATATAGCAGATATGAACTTGGCTTTGATATCAGCGTGGAAGAAACGGCAGCGGTTTTAGTATCTATAGGCCTATTTTTCAGGGCTATCACTAAGGAGCCGCTAAAATGGTAAAGAGAATGCCCTCAAAATGTTATAAGGAGGTGATGGGAAGTGTCAGGGAAAAAACTGGTTTTTGTAACGGTTGATCCTGGCCACTGACGGTGGACGACAGCCTGGCGCAGTAGGCCCCACAGGAGTACAGGAAAAAGTCGTCTGCTTAAATGTCGCGCTGCGCGTACAGGAGTTGCTGCGCTTACGTATACAAGCGAATGTACACCTCACGCGGTCAAGCGATATCACCGTGCCGCTTGGTGAGCGGCTACCCCATGCTGAGGCTGCCTGCTTCGTCAGTATCCACTGCAACGCTGCGGTGAGGCGAGACGCAAATGGCACGGAAACATTTTACTTTGCAAGCGGCCATCATGATAGTGCGCGACTTGCCAACATACTACAGAGGGAGCTGCTGGCGCGTCTGAGACTGCGCGACCGTGGTGTAAAAACTGCGGTTTTCCAAGTTATCAGGCAAGCCCGCTGTCCTGCGGCACTGGTGGAGTTGGCCTTCATTTCAAACCACGTAGAGGAGGCACTGCTGGAGAGCGAGATAGGGCAAGAACGGGCAGCGCAGGCCATAGCAGCAGGAGTGGCTGAATTTTTGCAGGCGACATCACAAGCTGCGAGGCCTACAATACAACCAGCTACACAGCCGATATCCTCACAAGCCAAGCCAGTGTCACCGCCTCCGGCAGCTGCGAGACCTGCTGCAGCTTCGAGACCTGCTGCAACTGTGAGACCTGCTGCAAGACGGACACACGCAGTAGTAGCGGGCGATACGCTCTGGAGTATCGCTAGGCAGTATGGTGTAACAGTGGCGCAGTTGCGAGAGTGGAACCAGTTGGCAACAGATGTAGTGCATCCGGGGCAGGGACTTTTTGTGTCTTGATGATTGGTTGCTAATACTTAGAGCCGTCTTCATTAGAAGGCGGCTCTTTTATTTTTGCCGCTAAAAGAGAAAGTAAAAAAAGTAAAAAAAAAGTGAAAAAAAATGTTTGACAACTATGAAAGACTATGGTAAGATAAAGATAAGAAAAAGAAAAATGAAGGAGGAGGCGAAAAAAAAATGAAAGAATAATATAACGTATATTACGACTCAAAGGACGATGATGAGGATGACGAGGACGAGTAACACTAAGGTAAGCCGGGTGCCAATCCCGGCAGAAAAGGGGAGGACAAAATTATGGAAAGCACGAAAAATTGGATTGAGATTAATGGTATTAGAGTTGCTGAACCAAGCAGCACGAATATCAGAATTTTTCGCAGCAGCCCACGGCGGGATGCTTATGGCAGGATGCCAGTAGAAAAAAATACTAAGCGGGAAGTTACGCTAGAATATGAATCAATATCCGATTCTGATTTAGAAGCAATAATGACCCAACTAAATTCAGGAATATATCACACAATACGCCATCCAGACCCTCAAACTGGCGGTAGCCGCGTAACTGAGGTTTATGTCGACAATATTCACATGGGTACAAGATATGTCGCTGGCGGCGTAAGACGTTGGCACGATGTCAGTATTGATCTGGTGGAACACATCAAAGACTACGCCACGGGGCAGGAGGGAAGAGAATGAAAACAAAAATCCAATACCAAAGCTATTCCCCTAGCTACTCCCCTATCGAGGGAGTGAAAGGGGCTATCACGTCCTTCTGGGCAGACGATGACGAAGCTGCCAAAAAAGCGGCAGAGGAACGCCACTCCCCCCTAAGTTACTCAGTGCTGCTTAGAGTCGATACGGGTAAGAGGTGGATACTGCTGGCGGGAAAGAAAGGAAAAGGGTGGCAGGAAAAAAAAGATGAGTATAACAAGCACGGCAAAAAAAAGGAGGTGAATTAGCGTGAGAGTAGGCATACGTGCGAAGCCGCACGAGATCCAGATAGCCCGGCTAGAAAAAGGGCTGTCGCAGGGGGAGGTGGCCACTGCTTTAGGTATCAGCAGAGGGTATCTCTCCGAGATAGAATCGGGAAACAGAGGCTTAAGCCCTGCGCTGGCAAGAAAGATATGTCAGCTGTTGGGAAAAAAGTTCGGAGAAATCTTTGAGGTAGTTGCCATATCTAAAATTGAAAGCAGGTGGAAAAATGAAAGGGATGGCGAAAAAAAAGTATGAAGTATGCTCCCCGGGTGAGTGCACGATAGAACCTAGGCACGTTTTTTATGCAGCGACAGATGCCGCTGCAAAGCAAATGGCGCACAGGATAATTCAAAAAAAGTCACCCATGCTTGTGTATGGAAACACGATTGATTTATGGATGGCGCGGGGACATCTGTCTAGCGAGACGGGTAAACGCTGGGTTCTATACACCAGCAACCGGGACATCACGAGATGGGAAATAGACACGGGAGAGTGTCAAAAAATAAAAGATGCCGGAGAAAGAGGAACAGCAAGTGGTTAAGTGGGTTTGCCCGTATTGCGGCAACGCAATGTATTCGTCAGACGACAGCCGCAAAGAACAGGTTGTGTGCTGCATCATATGCGGTGGAACGTTTTTGAACGAATATTTCGCACAGAAAAAGGAGGAACAAAAATGAAGCCTCTACTGTTTGCTACAGCAATATTTATTGCTTTAACCCCTGCAGTTTTTTTAGCTGGGCAAAAACGCAGAGGGGCGACGGAGCAATTGGCGCATTGCTCTTCCCCTTTCTACCATTGTTGGGATGGCTGTTATATAAAATCATAAAGGAGGCAAATCGATGAGCAAGATGTCTGAACTCGAACTACTGGTCGAGGAACTGCGAAAAGCAGCGCAGTCGCTAGTAGCGATTGCCGACAGCCTGACGGCAATGTTTGGGGGCGATGCAGAGATGCCAGAGCCTCAAACAGATGCAGAAATACAGATGGGTTTTTATAACCGTAACTACCAGCCCCTATTGCGTGGGGGTGAAGAAGGTTGAGTGCCGTGCGAAAGGAGGAAGGAAAGATAGGTCATTCAACAAGGCCGCCGGAAGGCCGCCGGGAGCCAATCCTGCGCACCGACTAGTGTTCTGAAAGGAGGGGTAACTATGAAGCCGTTCTGTTGCCAGCGTGAGATGCACCAGATTTTCTTCGGTCAGGATGTAAACCACTACCAATGCATGAAGTGCGACCAAATTACCGTGACATTTGTAAACAATATCTGCCATTCCTGCCGCGCGGAAATGAACCTTCACGTCTACGGCTGGCGTTGCCCAAAATGCGAAGCGTAGTCATCCAAAAGGCTAGCCGGGAGACTATCCCGGCAGAAGGAGAAAAAAAAGATGAGTATTAGACAAGGCTGGAAAGTCTGTGTAGCGGTCAAGCTACCGCCGGGCTGGGAGCTGAGGGAGGATGAGGATTTTTTATATTTCTACGACCCGGATGGAGAGGAATTCGCCTACGTGAGGCATACCCGCCCGGAGGTCACAGAGAAGGACGCACGGGAGCGTAGCAAGGGAAGAGAAATGACAACGAAAACCATCAGCCCAGCCGGGAGCCAATCCCGGCAGAAGGAGGAAGAAAAATGACGAAGTTTGAATTGGCGGCAGAAAATAGAATTACCTGGCGTGGTTATATGCTGTACCGCATCCGCGCCGTAAGTGCATTTGAAACCGCCTGTGGTAAGAAAATCAATGTTGGTGATTTAGGAGGATGGGTCGAAAAAGAGCAAAACCTGTCCAATGACGGAAGGGCGTGGATCAGCGAGGATGCCAAGGTTTGGGGCAACGCTAAAATCAGCGACGATGCCAGGATTTGGGGTAACGCTAAAATCAGCGATGACGTCAGAATCAGCGACAACGCCAGAATCGGCGGCAATGCTGAAATTTGGGGCAACGCCTGGATAGGTAGCAATGCTGAAATTTGGGGCGACGCCTCTATCAGCGATAACGCCTGGATAGGCGGCGACGCCTCTATCAGCGACAAAGCTTGGATAGGCGGCGACGTCATGGTTGGCGAGGCAGCCCAAATTAGGGGCCATGCCAGGGTTTACGGAACAACGCAAATTTATGGCAACGCCGTAGTTTATGGCGAGGTTACAATTTGCGGTAATGCCCATATCGGCGACAACGCCATAATTGGCGGGAAGGAGGAAGAAAATTGAAGGCGAAAAAAGCTATAAAAACAGGACTAGATATAGCAGTAGTCCTTTTAGCAGCACTCTGCGTCATCGCTATCGCAACGCTTGGCTGGGAAGCATTCCAAAGCCGAACGGGCTACCCCGGCGGCGAGGTTTTAATTCTACCGATGATTATCCTACTTTTTTATGCGGGGTGGATAGTGCGGGGAGACTTTGAAGACTGCAAAAAGTGCCGCTTGATTGCAACAGACGCTTCAAATCCTATCTGCCATAATTGTCGAACAATATTGACCCAATATATCGACAATATTAATTGCCATAGATGCGGGAGGTGAAGAAAATGAAATTACCAGACCACCCAGTTATTCGAAACATGGAAAGAACAGGCTATCCTGACGGGAAGGAGCCAAAGCAGCCTATATGCCCTATTTGCAGCAGAAAGGCGGATACGTTTTATGTGGGGGAGCGGGGCGACATCTTGGGCTGTGAAGAGTGCGTATGTGCGCGAGATGCTTGGGAGATCTAGAGGAAGGAGATTAACATGAAGACGATACTCGATGCTTGCTGCGGAAGCAAAATGTTCTGGTTCGATAAACAAAACCCATTGGTTGAATTTTGCGACAACCGCGAAGTGCCATACCATGAGTATTATCCGCAACGGTATATAGAAATTAAGCCCGATACGGTATGCGACTTTACCGCGCTTCCGTTCCCTGACAAGACATATAAGCTAGTTGTGTTTGATCCTCCGCATTTGAGGCAGGCAGGACTTAAATCATGGATTGCATTGAAATACGGTTGCCTAGACAAGAACTGGCCAGAGATGATACATGATGGATTCCATGAATGCATGAGGGTGTTAGATGATTACGGGACACTGATTTTCAAATGGTCAGAAGTGCAGATACCTCTACGTGATGTGTTAAGGGCTATCGGCACAGATCCACTTTTTGGGCATAGGAGCGGTAAGCATAATAAGACCCATTGGATGGTATTTTTGAAAATGCCAACAGAATCGGGCGGTAAATCCCCGCAAAAACTAAAAAGAGGGCACAGTTAAAAATGAGCATTAAGCGAACATCTCTAGGCTTCGGCTTCAAGCCTGACGAGAGCCGCCATCACTTTCTCGTGTATCTGCCTGCAAAAAAGGATGCAAGCGTAGTAATCTATGAACGCTTTGATTGGCAGGACAGGGCAGTAAGGCAAACAATTAATATCTGCGGCAATGATAAAACCAAGGCTGAACTTTCGCAAATAAAGTGGAAACTGCTGGAAGAGGCTGCACGGACAGAGTTCAACGGCCACCTAAAAAAGCAAAAGCTGCCGGCCGGGCGTTTTGTTGTTGGACAAACGCCACTTACGCAACTGCTAGGCAAAGAACTGCTGGTGCTAGTCTGGGCGGTGGAGGACTGCGACCCGGCAGTTGTGCCGGTAGCTATTCGCAACTGGTTGGGGTTATCACCTGAAGAACGCTGGTGGCTTTATACGATGACCAATGCCCAAACGGGCAGGCGTGATGATCGCAGGGGCTGGCGTATGGCGCTGAAGTATGCAATATGTCACGAGTAAGAGGTGAAAGCATGGGCAGTAGCAAGGAGTTAGGCACAAAGAAAACTGGCCAGTTTTGCAATGCTTGCGACAACGAATTAACATCATGGGATTTACGCTGCAGTAAGGCACTTGCCTATAAGTATCCTGTCTGCGAAGCTTGCATCGCCAAGGAGTATGATAATACGACCGAAGAATTGAGAAGCATCATGGAAGAATATTTCGGCTTGAGGCCGTGTCAGGGGCTGTGATGTAGGTGAATGACCTTACACTTAGATTGCTTGCCGAGGGCTATACACCAGAGAATCATCCTAGCGATGTCAGATGGCACAGCGGCTATCGTGAGTTTGAATACACAATAGAAGCCGCTAGGCAGATGGTATGGGAGACGCCGTGCGGGTTACTACGACAAGGCAAGGCGCAAGATGCTTGCGGGTACGGCTCATTTATGGGCATTGATTACAGACCAGAAAACAATAATCTGCGCATTGGTTGCCCTTATTATGATGAGATAGAGTGTATGCATAGAGATGCTGCTATGCCAGACGGGTGGAACTGCACCACTCAGCGGACTGATCGACTTTACAGCTATGAGCAGAGCGTTGAAAAATTGTGGGACGCATGGACTAAAATTAAAAAAGCTGCATGGCTTAAAGTATCTGTTGAATATGGCTATTGTAGGTGTATGAAATGGGATAGGCCCAGTCGGATGTATTTGCCCAAGTACGATGTCATGACGTGTATCAATAACGAGTGCAAAAATGCAGTTTGCGTGATTACAAAATGTAAGCGCAATTATCAGAAGGTAAACATCTTCTACGACATTTTGAGGGAACGCCGTTACAAACTTAGACAAGGACTTTTTGAGTTCACTGACCGCATAATCGAAAAAGGCGTTAAGGTGTTTGATAAAGCTGTTGCCCGGACAGATGCTGAAATATGGCTGGAGGAGAACAGGAATAATTTTACACCGTATTATTCACGTGACGATCGGCGGGATAGCCACTTTAGCGAATACCACGGCAAAAGTGGATTTGGGGAGTACGACTATTTTGAATACACAATCACAGCACAAAATATCCGCATTGAACGCAGAGAATCCAGGGACTTGCTGCAAGACCTACAGGATATTCGAGAGGGGATTGGTGTTACCCATGCCAGCGATTTGTTGAAGCGGAAAAAGGAAAAAAAATGCGAGCGTAAGGACAAGCAAAAAGCTGCCAAAGAGCGGAAAATAGAACGAAACTTAAAGCGGATTGTATTCGAGGGCTTGAATACCGAAGGGAAGCCTGTTAGTGCCTTTACGCAGGAGTGGGCGCACAAGCAATTAGAGAAGCGGGGCATAGTGACAGGAAAGGCTTCACAAATGGATCTGTTTAGCGCGGGATTGTCCGAAGAGTGACTGAAATACTACCCAGACGCGCCACGATGGCGCTCACGGCGTTCTTGACGTGGGGGTAAGGTAATCGTATAGGCTTTTTGCTGGTATGCGTGTGGCGGCTATAGGTAAGTGGTTCTTTCCGATATGGAAACAACCACAAAATTCTCCTTGACGCACTCAATAAAAAGAATTATAATGATAGAAAGACTAAGGACAGGGGGTGATAAGCATGGTTGAGAAGTCAGTAAGCGTAGGCCTGCCGCTTTCGCCTGAAGCGAGGGCTGCTAAGAATGCGCATCAGCGAGAATGGTATCGCAAAAACCCCGAAAAAAGAAGAGAGCACCTAAGGCGATACTGGGAGAAGCGGGCTGAGAAGGAAAAACTGAAAAACGTTCAGGAGAGGGGGAACGGACGATGAAACTTGTGAAAGCAACATACCGAAACTTCAAAGGATTAAAGGACTTTACTTTTGAACCGAGGGGACACAATGCAACCGTCTGGGGAGACAACGCCACAGGCAAGACAACCCTCTATGACGGTATCCTGTGGCTACTGTTTGGCAAGGATTCACAGAACAAAAAGGACTTTGACATCAAGACCCTAACACC
>QLUS01000034.1 GCA_018725535.1 Bacillota bacterium | reverse complement strand
AGATGTGTATAAGAGACAGACAGCGGCCGGAACTACAGGCACGACCGCCGGGACAACAGGCTCCGCTGAGGTTGTGGCGATGACAGGCTCCTCCAGCGCCGCAGTTTCGGATTCCAGTGCGGCGGCAGCAAACGCTGCATCAAAGTCGTCTACAACGGGAACGATGGGTTCAACAGGTACTACTGCTGGCGTGGCCATTATGCCTCTCCTTTAACACTCGGCCCTTGATCCAGCAGCCGGATAAGTTTGAGAACGAACTGTGCGCTCCCTTGTAACTCAGTTAAATCTTCCCCCCGGGCGTGAGGCCATCGAAGGTTGATCTCACCAAGTCTATCGTACGCCCACGCGCGCAAGGCCTGTAGTCCAGGCTCCATGCGCTGTGCAAAGATTGTCTTTTCCTGTTCAAACCGCTCAGGTTTGGAAATCATGACTCCTCCTTCTTAGGTTGTTTCAGCTTCAACGTATCCAAGGCCAGCTTGTCCCCGGACTCCAACGCGGCGATCACCGCCTTGAAGGTGTCTATGGAGATTGCTCCCTCCAGCTTCTTCGCTTGCGCTATGTTGGTAAGCGACTTAGTAACGAACGCTGCCGCCTGCGCGTCAGTCAACTGCATCTCATTCTCGATCTGTGCCTGTTGAGCTTGCTGCTGCGCTTCAGCCCGCTGGTTCGCTACATCCTCGTCTTCAAGCAGCTCATCGAGGGGCAAATCACGCGCCTTCATACGTTCTCGCAGTAACGCACGAGTCTTCACATGAGGCATCTCGTCGGGAGTGAGAGTCTGCCGCAAATCGTCCAATGACTGACTCAGCACTTCCTTCGCGATCAGGCTCGTACTGCCACGAGCGATGATGTTATGATCCCCGTCACGGCCCGCATCCGCGTCGTACTTCCGGTTCCATGCGACCAGAGCCGAGATTACACTGATCGTGAAATCATCATAGTTACGTACGGTGTCGCGGATCGGTAACGCCGCGGCGCCGAGGAACATTGAAGCATTACGTTGGGTGCGCAACGCCTCGGACCCGCCTCCCGACACGTCGCCCAACGAAGGCGGCGGGAGGCCCGATTCTTTGTCGGCGGAATCAAGAAACGTCTCGCGTAGCGCAAGTAGATCAGTCAGGTTACTCTCGATGTTGAATGGCCGTACCGCAGCCATGTTCGCAGACTGCCCCTCTCCCTCCCGATGTATGGTCATGTGCTTGCGGATCGTCAGGTTCTGCCCCGGAGTTACCAGGTCATCATTGATCTCCACCATAGGGCCGATCACGCTCATGTCGTCCAGCGCCGCGCGGGTGACTTCACACAGCGACAATTGCGAATCGCGCAGTGTGTCGCACTGCCCGTTGCCGAGCAAGCTCAAATCGTCCTCTTCAAACAAGAACCAGTGGTGCTGGCGCACGTTACCGTCGAAGGGCGCAAGTTTCGCCTTAATAACCAAGTCCCCGATCGTCCACACGTTCGCCTGGAAAGTTTTGCCAAGAGCCTCGTCAGCAACCTGCACCCCCGCCGCACGAAGATCGTGCCCTGTCACACCGCCGTAGTACGCGGCAGCTTCGTACTTCCGGTCCTCTTTAGAAGCGACCAAGCTGCGATCACTCTTCGCTTCCGCTTTCATTACCGTCTCCCACCACTCGGCTTGATAGTTGCCGCCGGTGTGCTCTCTCAGCCAGCGCTCGATACGTTCTTTCAGGAAGTCCGGCCGCTTCGCCAGCGCCTCGACCTCCCAACGCGCCATGATGTGCCGGATGAATGTGCCGTCTTGCTTATTAAGCGCCGCCGCACTCATGTCGGGGTACCAACCCCAGACGGGCTGGAATTCAAACAAGGGCTTGTACTTTTCAACCTCAACTACTGTGTAGCCACCTTTATTCGGGTCTCGCTGCCAACGATTCACCTTAACCGCAATGTGGAGCGGTCCTTGCAACACACCCACGTTGTAAAGCACCGCGCTGAACACGACCTTGCGCGCAAGTGTGATGAACTGCATCTCTTGCAGATCATCATCGACCTTCAACTCCATCCGCTCCGCCCGGCTCTTGGCCTGCACGAGCACGGCCTTCTCGATCTCTTCATCTTCGAGCAACACGTCGCGCGGGTCAGTCTGCATGGCTTCCGCCTTCGCAGCCACGAGGTCGTTCAGGACTTTTTGCAACTGTTCAGCAGGGAGGTCGGGCAGCGGGGACGCTTTGACGCCATAATTCTTCTCTGTGGACGGAAACAACATCTGCATCAGCCTTGCAACCGTGCCAATCACCTTCCAACGGGTGAGCTTGGGGTACGCTTTCGACTTGTTTGCCGGGATCATCGCCAAGACTTCGGGATCATATATCCCCCGAAACTGCCGAAGAGCCCGCAGCCAACGCTCTTCAGCCGCCTTGCGATCAGTCTTGTGCGTCTGGTACAAAGCGAAAATGCGACGGCCGAAGTCTTGCAGCTTCGACTCATCAATCACAGGCGGGATCATATCCATAGCAGGGCTCCAGTTCAGCGGGGCGTAGCATAGTAATTCATTGATTCTACCGTAGGCACCGTGGCGCGTTCTTTTTGTTCAGCCTTACGCCGCCCGCCGCGCTCGAAGTACATATCACCGTACTGGTTCGCATCCCCTATATGCGACCAGTCGTTCTTGTCCACGTCGGAGCTCTCACGCCCGTCCTTGAACTTTTTGAACATGTACTTCCCGCCCAACGCCTGGATAAGCCACTGGCACCCCGGATCGACCTGATACATCGGCCGCCCGTAGTCACCAAGCCGGGAAAGGAAATGATCCGTCGCGCCTCGGCGATGCACGGGGTTATTGCTCCACGCAAGCTTCACACGCCCGAGCCCCTTGTTCTTGTAACGGCGAAACACCGCAGCACATGAGGCTTCGTCGGCTTCCGAACCTTTGTTCCCGCTCGGATCGCCCGTCACGAAGATATCGAACCCGTCGTACTTGCGGCGCAGGAGCGGCAGCAGCTTCTCCTCGATCGCGCGCTCGATCCCCATACCGAAGGTCACTATCTCGTCAAGAGCAAGCACCTGACCAAAGGCATTCTGCTGCTTCAACACCAACGCGGGGGTTAGCCCGAAGTCCGCACTGATAAGCAGAAGGCTGTTCCGATCCGGCACAAGCGGGGTTTTCGCAACATGCACGGCGCGGTTAAACATGGGGTGTACGGGCTTGCCCCCAAGGCTTAATCCATACTCGCACATGACATAAGTGCGGATGTAGTCATCCGTCTTGTTCTGAATCAAGTGCTCGTAGTACCCCGGAGGGAGATTCGCCAGATTTTCTGCAAGCGGATTGACTGCAAACCCCCCGCCAGCGAGCCGAAGCATCGCCGGAGGTTGCTTGAACACTGCCCACTTGTTCAACTTTTTAACCTTCGGTGCGTCGGGATCGTACCCTTCCAGCATGCGCTCCCAAAACGACCCCTCCTCGGGATAATTCGAGTCCCCCCAGATGCCCTGCCACGACGGGCCGCCTTCATCCATGCGGGGGTAGCGACCGATACGACCGTCGAGCGCTTCCACGATTTCACGCGGGGTGTCGCGGAACTCGTTGATGTAGGCGCCAGTCAAATCTAGCGACAGCAAATTTTTTACGTCTGACGCATCGTCGAGCGGGCGGAACACGATCTCACACTCAACATCATGCCGGTCGCTCTTGATCGTGTACGTATTCGTCGTTGAATGGTAGGTGCCCAGGGTGCCACTGGGGAAATAGTCAAGCCACGTTTTCAAAGTTGTATCGCGCAACTGAGGGCGAGTGTTCCTGACCACGGCGAAACGACTTTTTCTCTTGTTGGCCGGCACCGAAGGCCTCTGCGCCCAGGCCCGACGAACAATATCCACCTGGGAGCCCACGGACTTGCCCGACCCGAAAGGTCCAAGCACGAAACGATGCCTGGCATCACTCGCCATGAAGGCACTTATTACAGGCGGGAATTTAAGGGCAAGATCCATCAGGCCTCACCCCACAGCCGCGGGCATGCTTCGCTCGTTTCGCGCAATTCAAACGAACTAGGATAATGGCGCAGACACGCCAACGCCGCCAGCCGCACGGCGCGAGGGACTCTTGGTGTTTTCTTCGGGTCCATCAAGGCCAACAGGAATTCACCCGTGCGCTGCACCGCGAGACGCCTTTCATCCGGCAAGGTCATTTGCTTTCCTTAAGGGCCTTCTTGAGAACCGCGGTCAGCGCATCTATCTCGGCCATACTATCGAGTGCTAAGTGTGTTGCGTGCAGAACCAAGTACTCCCCGCCGCCCCCGTTTATCAATTCCAATTTGAGCGTGGCGGACCCGTCCAAAGGGCCGCAGCAGTGCATCTCCTGAGTGAACCCCCACTCAGTCTGGTGTAAGACCTGTTCAGCCATATTAAACTTTCCAACGCTCATGCGGACTCCGGCTCAGGCACCGGCAACCCAACACGATGTGTGAAAGTCGTGCCATCGAGCCGCTGGTAGGTCGTGCTCGTGCCCTCGATACCGGTCTCATGCACCAACTCGCGCCGCCGATGGGTCATCAGAGGACCGATCTTCAAGCTCGTCGTATCCCATTTCCGGTCGGCTTCGAGGTAGGCGGAAAGCAAGCCAAGCGCAGGGCCGTCCCAACAGCGCGGGTGGACGAAGACTCTAGCTGAGGGCATTCGGCGGTCTCCTCGCAGGGGCGTTCTGCAGACTGCTGTAATACCACCGATGGAGGAACCCGATCGGCGCGTAGCCTCTCTCCATCCACAGCCACACCGCCCGGCCGGAGCGCCCGTTGCCATCGGTGAACGGGTGGAGGTCCTCGTAGGCAATATGAACCTCCCACGAAGACGCCGAGCGCACATTCACCTTGTCCAGCAACGCTAGCAGTTCCGCACGGATCTTCGGCCCGCCGGGAGGGGGGTAGTAACTGCCCACCCTTACATCACGCCTGGGCTTATCACGCAGCACGGCGCCGGGCTGCAACACAGCGACAAGCTGCACTAGCGCGGGTATCGTCACACTTTCACAAGCAAGAAAGGTTTCATGCGCGACAAGCTCGCAAGGTGTAGGATCGCGATTGATGCCTTCAATGCGGTTGGACTCACGCACGAAGTCAAGCAGGGTCCGGTTAGCCATCAGAACTCCCACTCCAGATGAAACGGGCCGAAAGCAAGAGCGAACCAGCCGTACCCCCACAGGACGCCGAACATGAACATCGGTTTCACTTCCCACATAAATCTGCGTTTACGAGGCCTCATCATTACTCCTTTCATGGGTTTCACCCCCGGTCCACCACCTTCCAGACACCCCATGGGTGCTTGGGTATTTCACCAACCCTGCGCCGGGCCTCCTCGCTCGACTGATAACTCGCCGCATGTCCCGCGGCCGCGGTCAGCCCGGAGACCCACCGATCACTAACGACGCCGGTGAAATACCGCACGAACTCCGGCGGGTTCTTTTGCTCCAGTCCGATCAGCCACATCGTTCACCTCTGACGAGTTATTGCTGCTCGATTAGCGCTGCATCCGAAGACACGACTTTCATCGGAGCTTGCCCTGCGAAAGTAATGGACAAGTTGAACCCACCCCCCTTCACTTCATCCTTCTCCTTCGGTTCGTGCCCGGCCACCTTCGCGCTCCATTTGATCAGGTCGGCGCGCACCGCGGCGGACTGCTGCGGGTCGGTGGCGATCTCGTAGGCGTGCGGCAACAAGTCTTCGCTGATCGCACGGGCCTTGGCGCGGAACGAAAGACCTTGCTCACGAACCTCGGCACCTACCCGCTCCAGCAACACAAGGAACACACGAGACTCCAATAAAGCGATAGCCTGATCGGGCGTGTACCCGTAGCGCGCGAACACCGCCTCGGGTTCCTCCCGCATGGGGCCGGCAAGTGCTAGTTCGACTGCGAGCCGCTCGTGCGCCTTACGGTAAAGCTCCGGGACATCAGCGAGTCGGGCGGTTTGGCGGTCGGAGTCATCATTCATGGGGGTGGGGCCAGTAGAAGAACATGTAGCGAGTATGGCATGAGGCGGGGGGACTGTCAAGTTAGGAAAGAACTTTACAAATTGGGTGGGGGGTGTCGGGAAATTTACAGAGAGGTAAAGCGGGGCGGCGGTGTACGTGAAAGGATTGACCTATGGAGGGGAGTCGCCTGCCTTACCCCCAAGCCGCCTCCCCGCCTGACCGTTTTCCGTGTGCGAGTTCCCGCCTGCGGACCATAGCAACCATAGCAACCATAGCAACCATAGCAACCATAGCAACCATAGCAACCATAGCAACCATAGCAACCATAGCAGCCCGCAGCCCGCAGCCCGCAGCCCGCAGCCCGCAGCCCGCAGCCCGCAGCCCGGTTGCCCTGCTGACCGGCTTGCGCAGGTCGCCCGCAGCCCGGTTGCCCTGCTGACCGGGCAATCAGAACCCCGTCTAAGTTAGCGAGTGCTCGCTTTGCCGTTCGTCGGATACTTGTGTAAAGAGCTTGACACCCTTTTAGCCTTACGCCTATACTCGGGACGCTGGCGTCTTGTCAGCTAACAGGAGGTTCAGATGGAACAGATTAACTTCGAATCGTTTCGTGGTGAGCGCGACGACAACGGATTCATCACCGGGTACGACTACCGCGCGCAAATGTGGGTAGCAACCAATCCGAGCACACCACGCGATGCAAGCGCAACGCCGGGTAGCGCCTGCAATCCACTGGCACACTTGCGCGATCTGCCTGTGCCTCGCGCCTAACCTTCGGTCGCGCCCTCGTGAGAGGGCGCACCTTGACAACTACAGGAGGTCCGAATGGGACGCCACTACGACGATTGCTATGATGACCGCAGCATGTTCGCGGAACCGGGCGGACGCTCAGCGCTGCGCCGGTCGAGCCGGAACAATCCGCGCAACTTGCCTTGTCCCACTTGCGGGGAGCCGAACCAGTTGACCCCGGCCGACCGCAGGCGCGGCTACCAATGCGACGCCTGCGCCAACCGCGCCGAAGGCGGGTACTAACCCTCCCGCGTGAGCAGGCGCGCGATGAACGGCGGCCCGCATAACCCAAAGGAGTAAGAGATGGAACATGAATCGGAGTTTGTGGAAATCATCTACACCCGGTACCAAACGGGGGCAGTGGTCCTGACCATCCGCCCGGCCGAGAAGGACACATGGTCAGCAATCGGGTATATCACGGCCCGAGACGGTCGGGAGGACGTAGAAGCTAAGGAGGTGGTGAAGCCGTGCTATTCCCTCCGCCGCGAACCGACTTGGTAAGAGGGCGCGACGAGGGCCGCCGCAAGTCGGATACTCGCAACTAAGATAGGAGCTAGACCATGAAACAACATTTGAAAAATGAAATTGAACGGATCCGGCACGGTTATGACGGTGAGGTGTACGACGAGAGGGCCAAGGCGATGCTCGTCGCTTATGCCGTCTCGAAGGTCTGCGGTTATTGTTTCGCCGTGCAGGGCCGATGCGGTTGGTATGCGTCGCTGAAAAAACCCCTGCTTCGCGGCGCACGCGACCAAGTGATCGAGTGCAGCGAAGGGCGAGAGCTACTAGCATGACACGCCTAACTAAGCGCGTAACTCGGCGCACCACCACCACGATACGCGATGGTTCCAAGCGCCGTGAGCTGGTGGTGACGATTTATCCCGGCGGATTTTTCGGCCTGCGACTGGCGAGATGCCAGCGGGAGGAAACCTTGGATTTTGAATCCGCCTATTCTCTTGCCGTCAAAATGCGCGTCGCATCGGAACGGGCGGAGAAGGTGGCGGCACGCAAACACAGGAGCGAAAGATGAACAATCTCTGGCTAACGCTGCGCGAGCGCAGCGGGATATTCTCGCCCGATCTCGTATGCGACCGCCCGGTTTTCCGGCAGTTCTGCCGTGAGGCAGGAATTAGGGGCGCTGTACGAGAGGAGGATTACGACGCCCTGCTACGGGCCGCCGGTGAGCACGGGTACGGCATTGAAGTGTCAAGCGGGGAAAATAAAAGTTAAAATTCCCACAGGAAATCAATGAGTTAATAAATGAAAATTGTTTTTTTTTAGTGTTTGTTGTATCAGGGTGTAAAGCCGAGTATAATACAAGATTTAGCTAACCCATTGAAAAACCAAAGGAAATGAGGAAAAAGCTAAGATATTATAGTATATATATATATATTATTTATTATAGTACTATGATTTCTTGTATACGGGTACTTATTTTCTCTCTTGTATTAGAATTTATGTTAGTGAGCGCTAACAGACTGAGAATTCTGGAAAATCAGAGTGTCCCCTCTGTTTTTTGGAGTACTAATACGTGTATTTCGCGGTTGCTTTACACATTATTCAAAATTAGCTTTGTGGATCAAGAGGTTACAGACCTTGTTTTACCACTGGCTTTACACCCTAATACAACAAACACGAATAGGGCGCACCAAAAAAACAAGTATCAATTGTGCTAAACTCAGGTTTTAACTCTTGGAGTGCATAAATCATGCGTAGAATCTCAGTTAACGGGCGCCGTGTGCATTCGGAAGCGACCCATGCTGCTACCCAGCTTGCCCGTAATCCCTTTGGCAAACACTGTTCTGACTGCTGGCAAGCGAAAGCCCTAAGCGAGTTCAACCGAGACGCAACACGCTTAGATGGCCTGCAACCTGGGTGCAAGTCATGTGTCAAAGCCCGCACCGTCTCGCGTACTGCTGGCGGACTACCACTCTGGCATACGATACGTGATGCGCTGCGCGCCGCGGCACCAAAATAAATTGTGTAAAACACTTGACAAGTAATTAAACCAAGCGCACTATCAAGTCACCACCTACAGGAGTAAAAGACCATGAACCCGAAGCAAAAAACCCGTACGTATGCGCTTTGGACGTACGATGTCTGGGGTAATGCGCGCGATGGTTTCAACGTGAATGATCGATACTTGCAGGGCGAGGTCTTGATCATATGCAAGCGCAAGGTTTTCAACGCCAATACTCCAATGGAGTTCACCACGTATGAACCGACCGACCGCCAGCTATCCCGCGTGGCCGGCTTTGCTGGTGTCTCTTGGGAAGGCCAAGAGGGAGACTACACGGCCGAGCTGACACGCAATGGGTATCCAGTCGGCGAGCTGATCGAGATCGACCGGCCTGAGGTGAAATCATGAACCTACTCGCCGTACTACGTGCCCGCGGTTTCGATTTATCCGTACACGTACCTTTCACGCGCACGTATCGCCCGCGCTGTTCACAATGCGAAGCGGCCGTTATCAACGGGATTGCGTGCCATGAGCACACATGCCCAAACGCAGCCCGCGGTAAAAGGAGTGAAAATGGAAACTGAACAGCATTCCGGCCTAACAATCAAGCTTCATCATGATCAGGATTGCGAAAACCCGCTTGAGAACGATCCCGGCTTGATCGTTACGTACCCCAAAAACGCCTGCAGTCGGTACGGGAACACACCTACAACGCCCGAAGAGCACGCGGACCTTCTTGCGCGCATTGACGCGGGCGAGCTGATAGGCTTGCCCGTGTACGTGTACAGTCATGGCGGGGTTATCATCAAAGCATGCGAGAGTAACCCCTTCTCTTGCCCTTGGGACAGCGGTTTGTCTGGTGTGGTGTACGTGACACGCAAGATGGCCTTGGAGTGGCAAGGCGGAAAGCGGCTTACAAAGGCGAAGCGCGAGCGCACCTTGACATCGTTACGCGCCGCAGTTGACGAGCTCTCGGCGTGGTGTAACGGCGAGTGTTACGGTTACATCATTGAAGGCGTGGATGGCGCGCATTTGAGCTCTTGCTGGGGTTTCATCGGGCGCAAGTACGCGCTTGAAGAGGCGCGCTCGGCTGCAGTCTGGCATGCGAAAGAGATTGAACGCGAGGGAGTTGCATGAACCTGCCAAGTGCAAAGACCTTAGAACGCGCTTTCCCTGGGTGTGGGCGCGCGGTGCGGCGCCTGCTTGAATCAGCGGATGCAGTGCGGGAACATCCGGCTGCGCAGGCGCTAGACCGGGCTTGCTATGGCGCGCCCGGGCTTGCGTATATGCGGCTTACGGCTTGCAACGCGGAAGCGAAGACGCATGGCATTGAGGCGGTATGGCGCGCTAACGATAATATACCTGCTTTCGAGTATCTGAACACGGGCGACACGTATGCACCAACCTTGATCCGTTGGGCGGATGGGCGCTATCAAGTTGCGTCCTGGGGTGATATCGTAGAACGTGGGAACTACGTCTAGTCTCTAGTTTCGGCGCCACGGAGGGGCGCCCGGACTGCGGATTAGCGCAGGAGGGAAGAAGCATGAACGAGCAGCAGTTACGCGAGGAGGGAAGAAGCATGAACGAGCAGCAGCTACGCGCCAAGATTGACCGGTTTGCGGCTGAATACGTCCGGCAGTTGTTCGCCGGCAAGATCGACGCGCCCGGGCCGAGCGATTGCTGGGGGTGTTATTTGGTAGCGGATACAGGCGAGCACCCGCTGGGATCTGATTGTGTGCTCGGGCACATAGAGGAAAAGTACTACGTTCCTTCTCTCTTGCTGCGCGCCTTGAAAGCAGAAGGCGCGAGCCAAGCCGCAAAACACGCTGCAGCCTATCACCTACGTCTGGCAGGTCTGCAAGCTACCCGCCCGGTTAGTAATGGCGCGGTACGTAAGGATATCATTCTCGCGTTGCGCAAGTTCTGCTTGAAAGAATGCGGGTTAAAAGCATGACAAGCCGAGCCTACAAGATGGGAATACGTGGGCGAGACCGCAAGGCGTGTAAGGATGCAGGTATGCATGCGTGCTTTATTGACCGCACCGGCGCCGAGTGGATGGTACGGTGTGATAGCGAAGGGTACTTCTATGCACGCTTGGATGGTATCCAAGTCACAGATACGAGTTACGGATACGCCTTTTCAGCACAAGCCGCGCTTGTCAAAGCGCTTGCGGAGTTGCAGGCATGAACGCACCGCTGATTATCACACCCCGCTTGATGGCAGGCGCGCAGATCGGTGAATCGTTTCTTAGCATTGAAATCGAACGATACAACGCAGAAGGCCGCGCGTGCTATGCCGTGTTTTTGGACTTGCCGGACGGCACGGAACACGTTATTACGAACTTGCGCAGTGGATGCGGGGGCGGCAGTGAAAAGGAGGGCCTGGTGTCCCTGCTTTCTTTCTTGCTCGCGGCCGTGGAAGGTCGTAAATACCAAGAGGGTACCGGCCGAGTTAGCGAGACTGCGGGCTTGTTCATGCCCGCCGTGCTTCAGTGGGCGATTGACCATAAGTACTTCCTTGAGGCGTTACAGTACGACCTTGAAGATTAACTAGGAGACCATAGTGGCAACAGCAAAAGAACGGGAAGAGTTTATTGCGCGCTTCGTGTCGGAGTACTCACAACAGCACGCGGCACATGAAGTACTTACAGCAGCGCGGGCTTTGCTTCGATACGCCCGCAGGCATGGCCGCCTTGCGCTTGAAGAGTGCAACGGGCCGGGAGAATACGTAAACCAGATCCCTTACCCCCGTGCTGGCGAGATATATAACGAGTGGCAAACGCGGGTTGAGCGCGAGACCGAGCGGGTTGAAGCACGCATGCGAGCCGTTTGTGAGCCGTTTAACTTGCCTGCACACTTCAGCGGTGATCCCCGCGGCTACACAGTTAAAGTAAAATTTCCCAGCGGCGCGAGCAACACATGGGGCGGGAGTGAAGACGGCTGGGGGGTGCCGCAATGAGCGCGCCCACCATTCGTAGTATCACGTATCTGTACGAGTGCGTGCCCAGCCGCCGCGCGTTGAAGTTTAGACTGAGCAACGGGACTACGATCCGCGCGGAAGCCTGTCATGAGTCTTGGCAGCAGTGGGGCGGTGCGGTTGAAGAGCTGTACGTTACCATGCCGACGGTTGAAGCGCATAACGACTGGCTACACGGAGGGGAAAAACCATGACTGGCGAAATGAGTTGGATTAAGCCGAACGGCGAAGATAGCAACGGAGAGACCTGGGGCTTGCACGCTACTGTTGCCCGCGCGCTGCGCTGCAGGCTCCGGCCTTGGGATGTGTACTCCGGGCCGTACATCAGGCATCGAGCGGGTAAACTGTTCATTAACTCGGAGGATGGTGAAGTCGGGATGGTATGTATATGGCCCGGTGGTATCGCGCCGGCGTACTGCGAGCCCATAACCGAAGAATACTTCCCGTTTGATGATGTAGCGGCTGCACTCGTTGCCGCCCGTGCGGTATTGAGAATCGCAAGGAGGAAATTATGATGACCACGCAGAAGGAAGTAAGGATCGCGTTCTGGCAGGCATTTGACGATAACCCGAATATCAGCCGGCGCAAGATCGTTGATTACGCGGGCACAGGCAAAATGTACACAACGGGCGCACGTTGTGCGTTCGTGGATTTCGTTGACCGGCTTGCCCGGGATGGCGTAATCTCTGCGGCGTTGGCGCAGCGAGTAACCCTGTGAGTCTCGCCTTGAACCATTACCGTTGTGGTACTTGCGGGCGGTTATGGTCGAAGGTTAAGCCTGCTTGGGCGCTTGACTACTGCCCTGCGTGTCACAGACCTGTAACACCCGAGACGCACGATGCGTTAGACAACCCACAGGAGGATCGAAAATGAAAGATTATGCTTGGCACTTTGTAGGGAAGACTTTGTACGACGGGACAAAAATCCCCCAAGACGGCGTGTGGCTAGCGCGTCCGGGGCCGTACGTAATGTGTAAATCTGGGCTTCACGCAAGCCGCACTCCTTTTGCTGCGTTGCAATACGCGCCGGGAGAAGTCTTGTGTCGGGTGGAAGTCCGGGAAATCGCGCAAGAAGATCCGGACAAGCTGGTATGTGCATCAAGGCGCATCCTTGCGCGGATGGATGTGTCCGAATTGTGTTCGTATTTTGCTCGGATGCAAGCTCTCTCAGTTATTCATCTGTGGGACGCGCCGGAGGTAGTATTGGACTGGCTAATGACTGGCGATGTCCAGTACAAAAGCGCGGCTCGAAGCGCGACTCGAAGCGCGGCCGAGAGCGCGGCTTGGAGCGCGTCTTGGAGCGCGGCTTGGAGCGCGGCTTGGAGCGCGATCGAAAGCGTGACCGGGAGCACAGCTTGGAGAGCGGCCGAGAGCGCGGCCGCGGCTTGGAGAGCGGCCGAGAGCGCGACCGTGGTTTGGAGCGCGACCGGGAGCGCGGCTTGGAGCGCGTCTTGGAAAGCGGCACGCGCGGAGTTCGACTCACTTGTGTATGAATCCTTTCAGGAGAACCGAGAATGAAACCTGAAACGGTAGTTGCCCTTACCGCTGCCTTCGCCCTCGGCGCTTTGGTAATGGATATCGTGCATGAATCTTGTGACCAGGCTCGCCGCACCGCCGAGAATTTGAGCAGTGAGGAGCAGCACCGGATCAATCGGCTCGTGCAGTGGCACCGTCAGGCGGTTGGAGGCCGGCCGTGATGCGGGGGGAACTTCTCCGGGGGTCATCCAGTCGTAGCGGGGTGACGATGCTCTCTGAGTACTTGCGTGCGGAAAGCCCCGAGCCTTTGGCGTGGCGCTTGTGGGGGTCGCACCGTTCGTACCCCCGTTCTACCGATCTGCTCGTGGATGAGCCAGAGGAACTATTCGAGCCTGCCGCAGTCTCAGGCTTCCGGGAGAACGCCCTTGAACGCGAAACGGTGTAAAGCACGATTGATCGGCTTATTGTGGGCGTGGCTTATGGGACTCAAGAGGCGGAAACCGTGATTGAAAGGTCGGTGAACATCAAATGAGTCTCCCTCTGACAGCGGCCCGCCTCGCCGCCGTGTATGAATGTCTGCGGTCCTTCCCGCCGCTTTCGCGGTTGGGCTTGCCACAGGCAGAGCACATCGAGTTCCGTGTCTCTCGGAGCGCAAAAGAACATGGACATTACCAGCGAGGCAAGCCCCCGCGGAATGACGAGCATCGTTTATCCATCAGCTCGCGCAGCGTGGGGCAGTTTGCCAGCCTAGCCTGGGTGATGGCTCACGAGATGATCCACCTAAGCCAGGGGATCAGGGGCACGGAGACGGCAGGCACGCAGCACAACGCAGAGTTTCATCGGATCGCGAAGCGAGTGTGCAGGCGCTTTGGGTTCGATCTGAATGCGTTCGTGTAGCCCATGAACCTAATCACTCTTGACTTGGAGACGTACTACGCGGGCGACTACACCCTCTCGAACATGACGACGGAGGCGTACATCCGCGACTCGCGGTTTGAGATGATCCTGGCCGGGCTAAAGTTTGATGACGCGGCGTCCTTCTGGTTGCTCCCCGAGCGGTTCGGGCAGTGGGTGCGGGAGGAAGTCGATTGGGCTGATACTGCTGTGATAACCCATCATGCCCACTTTGACGGATTCATCCTCAGTCATCATTACGGTGTACGGCCGGCGATGCACATTGACACGCTCTCGATGGCGCGAGTGATTGATGGGCC
>QLUS01000033.1 GCA_018725535.1 Bacillota bacterium | reverse complement strand
GAAAGCTTTGTGGGATTTTCAATCTCCTCTTGCTCTACCGCAAATAGAATTTTGTGGCGCATGTTAAAAACCGTCTCGTGGTGTAAATGCAGGTCTGAAGCTGTTTTGTCGATTGGAACACCGCTTATGGTGTCTCTGATTACTTGTTTCCATACCGATTCCCCACTATGTGAATTGAACAGTGCAGTTTTCGATGTCTCAACAAAACTTTTCCCACATATGCGACACAAAAAGGCTTGCTTGCCATGTTTGCGGCCATTACGCACGATCTTTTCGCCTTTGCATTTGGGACAAGGCGGAGTGGTGGTCTTCTCTTCTTTTTCGTGTTCGCTTTTCACTTCACGTATCGCTTCCAATGCCTTTTCTACATATTTTTCAGGAAGATGTTTCAATATTTCTATTGCTTCAGCAAGTATATTGCTCATTTCCACACCTCTTTTGCTACTTTTCCATTATCGTATCAGAAATCGCTTGACTAATCAACTCTATATCCGACTATCACTATGTGCATTAGGCGTTGCTTGCGATAGAAGCCGCATTCTCTGCATATTTGAAGGCTGCGGAAAGCCATCTCAAAAGAAAACCTATGAATCGTTCAAAGACCACATAGCGGTCGGTTCCACCTTGATACATGATAAAGAGAATGCCCATAAAAAGCTGGTCAGAGAGCTACAGCTAAACAGCATTGCTTACGACTCTCGTAAAATTAAGCTTCAGAGCGATAAGGATAACCCTTTGAACAGAGTGAATCGCATTCATAATCTGTTCAAGCGTTTCCTTTATGCTCACACAAGCTTCAATCGTGACAGGATACAGGGATATTTGAACTTATTTGCATTTGTTATAAACCCACCAGAAAATCACCTTGAAAAAGTGGAGACGCTGTTGGATTTGGCTTTTCAAAATCCCAAAACGCTACGTTATCGGGAGTTTTATGGCGTAAAACAATAGCTATTAGCACCACTGTGCAAGTAAGGATTTTATTGTTTAACGCAGGCGACGGGTTCTACAGCCAAAACGTAAAGTCGCAGGGCGCAGTACAAACCCAGTGTCCTGCCAATATTCAGCCTGAACTCCTTGCTCGCATAGAGCATGTCGTTTTGGGAGCCTTCAATGCGCTAGAATGCAGGGACTATGCCCGAATCGACATACGCGTGGATAGATCGGGCACGCCATATGTTATTGATGTGAATACGCTACCCGGTCTCGAACCGGGGTACAGTGACTATCCCAAGGCTGCACAAGTGGCCGGATTGTCGTTCAGGCATGGTTAGCCACATATTACAGTGCGCCCTAACGCGGTCTCACATCGATCACTGAGCCCCGAAACACATAGTCCCGCTTGCGGTTGGCATGCCCCTAATACATCTTTATAGCCATAGCGAAGCGAAATTTACGCCTTCTTAAGATGCAGAGGGCGTAAAATTTTTTTTGCTGTCAAGAAGGAAGAAGCCGAGGTGTAGCGAAAATAGCCTTCATGAGGCGTAAAGTGGGATGAAGTGGTGAAGGGGGGCTGAGCTAGGTGTTCGTCGGAAACTATGTGCACTCGATTGACGAGAAAGGCAGATTGTCGCTGCCGGCAAAGTTTCGCGAGCGGCTAGGGGCATCCTTTGTTACCACGCACGGATTAGATGGTTGCCTTTTTGTCTATCCTATGCCGGAGTGGGAGGCTATCTCAAATAGGTTGCGGGACTTGTCCACGACCAAGCGCAGGGCCCGCGATTTTTCCCGCCTTTTCTTCGCTAACGCCCAAGAATGCGAGTGCGACAAGCAGGGGAGATGCAGCCTTCCTCTCCACCAGCGCGAATACGCAGCGCTATCGGGCGAGACGGTGATTATTGGCGCAAACAGCAGAGTGGAAATCTGGAGCGCCGAAAACTGGGCACGGTACAAGCAGTCTGTGCAGAGCGACTATGCAGCCTTAGCAGAGGATCTGCAGACCCCCATTTGAGAAGAGGTGGCGTGAATGCACGTTCCAGTGTTGCTGCAGGAAACCTTAGCCGCGCTTGATCTCAAACCGGGAGACAAGGTGTTGGACTGCACTTTTGGGCGGGGAGGGCACACGCGGGAGTTCCTCAAGTTTGTCGGCCCCCACGGCTTAGTTATTGGACTGGATGTCGATAGAGCAGCCTTGAAAGCTGTGGAAGAGTTTAAGGATGAGCCTGCCTTTAGATTTGCCCGGTGCAACTTCCGGCACTTAGACTCAGCCCTAGCGTTGGCAGATGTTAGGCAGGTAAACAAAGTGTTTTTTGATTTCGGTGTGTCTAGCCCACAGCTAGATAGTTCTTGGCGGGGATTCTCGTACCTGCATGAGGCTAAGTTAGATATGCGCATGGATGAGCGACAGAGAGAGAGTGCCTATGAAGTTGTCAATGCGTATGCGGAAGCTAAGTTAGCGGAAATACTGTGGGAATATGGCGAGGAACGGTGGTCAAAGCGCATTGCCGCTTTCATAGTCGAAGCGCGAGCTAACCGACCGATTGAGACTACGCAAGAATTAGTAAGTGTTATCAAAGCTGCAATTCCTAAAGAGGTCAGGGACAAAGAAGACCAGCATCCCGCCCGCAGGACATTTCAGGCGCTGCGCATTGCCGTCAACGATGAACTTAATTCCCTCAAAGAGGCCCTGCCTAAGGCCGTACAAGCTCTAGCACGAGGCGGACGTCTTGCTTGCATCTCGTTTCATTCCCTAGAGGATCGAGCCGTAAAGCAGTTTATGGTAGAGAGTGCAAAAGGATGCATATGCCCCCCCGCCATTCCACAGTGCGTCTGTCAAGTCAACCCTACGCTCAGGTTGCTGTCGCGCAAGGTGATCGCTCCCGCAGCAAGCGCAATCGAGGCTAACCCGCGTTGTCGCAGTGCTCGACTGCGAGCAGCAGAACGTCTCTAGTTCTAACACATAGGGGGAGTGAATAGCTGTGATACTAGCCACAAAGCCGTTACCGAGGATGCCGCTGCCAGTCCAGCCACAACCCCGTCCGCTCGAGGCCCCTCGTAAGCAACGCCAGCTGAAAAATGTGTATCGCCTAGCGTTTATACTCATGGTGTTTGGCGCGCTCGCTTTTGGCGCGGTGGCGAGAGAAGCTGCCATCGTTGGCCGAAACCGCACTTTGCGCGAGCTCTCTGCCGAGATTGCCGCGCTGGAAGCAACAAACGCCACGCTGCGGGTAGAAGTTGCGCGGCTTGGGTCAACGGCTCACATTGAACGAGTGGCACGGGAACGGCTTGGTATGCGCGCACCGACCGCACAACAGGTGCTGACAGTGAGGGTAAACAGCGGCGGCAACTAGATCTAGGAGGAGAAGAGCGTGTCAACTCCCAAGAGCTTCAGAACTAGGGCGGGCATGTTGCGGGCCATCTTCGTGGTGGGGTTGTTTGCACTGGTTCTGCGACTAGGTTTCCTGCAGTTTGTCCGTGGACCCATGTTGACGCGCTTGGCGATCGCGCAATGGATGAGGGATGCGCCTGTCGATCCCAAGCGCGGGGTCATTTATGACCGCCATGGCCGTGAACTGGCGATCAGCGCTGACGTAGATACGATCGTCGCCAGCCCCGCTAGGGTGACAGAACCACGGGAGACGGCCAGCAAGCTGGCGAAAGTGCTAGGACTCGACGACGAGACTATCTATGGACTACTGACCCGGCGACAATCGCGAGTCTATGTGGCGAGAAGGGTAACGGCGGCACAGGCAGCCGCAGTGCGGGCGCTGGCGCTGCCGGGCATCCATTTTCGCATTGAGACCGCCCGCTTCTACCCTTTCGCGACCTTAGCTAGCCACGTGCTTGGGTTTGTTGGCATTGACGGACAAGGGCTCGGTGGAGTTGAGCTAACCTATGACGCGCTTTTGCGCGGGACAGAAGGCAAAGTGCGTACTCCAACCGACAATAAAGGCAACCCTTTGCCTAACGCTGATTCCGAGTATGTGCCGCCCGTTGACGGCAGGAGTATTGTCTTGACAATCGACGAAGTCATCCAGCATATAGTGGAGCGAGAGCTCGACCTAGCCATGGTGAAACATCAGGCACAAGCCGCTCTTGCTGTGGCGATGAACCCTAAGACGGGCGAGATTCTGGCCATGGCTAACCGCCCGAGCTTTGATCCGAATCGGGGTAGGCTTTATCCCGAGGAGTTGCGACGCAATGCTGCCGTATCCGACAGTTTTGAACCGGGCTCCACTTTCAAGTTAGTGACAGCGGCTGCCGGGCTAAACGAGGGGGTTGTAACGGAAACAGACCGTTTCTACTGCCCGGGGTATGTTTATGTATCAGGCGTGCGTCTCTCCTGCTGGAGGGCGGGGGGACACGGCAGCCTAAACTTCAGTAAAGTAATGGCCCGCTCCTGCAACCCGGGCTTCGTCAATGTGGGACAGAAGCTTGGGGCACAGGTACTTTCTAGGTACATCTCGGACTTTGGCTTTGGCAGGAGAACAGGCGTTGACCTTCCGGGTGAGGCAGTGGGCATCATGTTTAGGCAGCTAGGACCGGTAGAGCTTGCGACCACAAGCTTCGGGCAAGGTCCCGCCGTGACCGCGCTGCAACAGGTGGCAGCGATATCTGCTATTGCCAATGGCGGCAGGTTGATGCGGCCCCGCCTAGTCAGCGAGGTGAAGGCCCGCACAGGCGATGTGGTCGACAGCTTTGCCCCGGAAGAAGTAGCCCAACCTGTCACGCGTGAGACAGCGAGCAGATTAAGTGCGCTACTCGAGAGCGCGGTTGTGCATGGCTCTGGACGCAACGCCTTTATTGAAGGCTTCCGCGTGGCCGGCAAGACAGGTACCGCGCAAATTCCGCGTCCGGGCGGCGGGTATTTCCCCGATAGGTACATTGCCTCTTTTATTGGCTTCGCCCCCGCCGACGACCCGCAGATAGCGCTCTTAGTTATGGTGCGCAACCCCCGTGGCCCCTACGGTTACTACGGTAGCCAAGTCGCCGCCCCTGCTTTCCGTGCCATGATGGTGGATATACTGCGGTACTTAAATGTAGGACCACTTGCCGCTACCCCTTTAGAACTGCAGCCAAGCCAGATTCTTGTCCCTGAACTTAGGGGGCTTACACCCACGGCAGCAGTGGCCCATCTGCGTGACTTGGGGCTTAACTTAAGAATGGAGCAAGCGGGAGCGATGATCATCGACCAGACCCCGAAACCAGGGGCAGAAGTCACTGCCGGCACCACGGTAATTGTAGGTTTAGGTGCACCGCCCCTGTTGGGCACTACTGCTGTGGTGCCTGACATCCGCGGCTTGACTATGCGTGACGCTAGTTTGCGCATAGAGAGTTTGGGGCTACGCATCATCATTCTGGGAACAGGGACAGCAATCGAGCAAGACCCGCTGCCTGGGATGCAAGTGCCAGTCGGCACAGGCGTGCGCGTAAGATTTAGGCCATAGTGCGAAGGGTGAGAAGAAAGTGCAATTCTCAGATCTCATGTCAGGAATCTCAGTGCGAGCGTGCGGCGGAGATGCTTTTGTTACAGGCATCACTCATTTTGCAGGTGCCGTGCAGCCTGGCTTCGTTTTCGTCGCCATAGTTGGGCAACGCGCAGACGGACACGATTTTGTGCACGAGGCCATCAACCGGGGGGCCTCAGGCATCGTTTCGACTAGGCAAGTGACGCTTCCCCCACACATCGTTTGGGCTGTCGTGGAAGACGGGCGACTAGCGCTCGCCGAGCTGGCCGCTCGGTTCTTTGGCTACCCGTCAAAGAGGTTGCGAGTTATCGGCGTGACAGGCACGAACGGCAAGACGACCACTAGCTATCTCCTAAAGAACATACTGCGCCAAGCGGGCCGCAGCGTCGGTTTAATCGGCACAGTGCAAATCGAGGTAGGCGACAGAGTGCTGCCGGTAAAGTTTACTACGCCCGAAGCACCAGAGCTGCAGGGATTGCTGAGGGACATGGCGGATATGGGGGCTAGTCATGCGGTAATGGAAGTCTCCTCGCATGCCCTCGCTATGCAGCGGGTAGCAGGTGTAGATTATAGCACGGCAGTCTTTACCAACCTCACCCAAGACCACCTCGATTTTCACGGCACCATGGAGAATTACTTCCAGGCGAAAGCTAGGTTGTTCACTGTACCGGCAGGCATAACGCAGGGAACGGCTGTGATCAACATTGACGATGTATATGGCCAACGCTTAGCCACGCTAAGTTCCGGACAAGTCCTCCGTTTCGGGCTCGCAAATGCGGCAGAAGTGACTGCCACTGTAATTCGCTCGAGCGCGAGTGGCTCTACTTTCGCCCTGCACACGCCCTGGGGCGAGAGGGAGGTAACGATTGTCACCCCCGGCGCGCACAGCGTCTATAATGCATTGGCGGCAGCTGGCGCTTCACTCGCGGAGGGAGCCAGCCTAGAAGATGTGGAGCGCGGGTTGAGTTTGCCCGGCGTCCCCGGTCGCATGGAGCCAATCAATGAAGGGCAGCCGTTTGCTGTTCTCGTCGACTACGCGCATTCTCCCGACGGACTGGAGAATGTGTTGCGGGCGGTGAAGGGTTTTGCCAAAGGGAGAATCATCCTTGTCTTTGGCTGCGGGGGTGACCGGGATCGCGGGAAACGCCCGCTGATGGGGGCAATTGCCGCCCGCTTCGCGGATCTAGTCGTCGTAACTTCTGACAATCCGCGTTCGGAAGACCCCCTCGCCATTGTCGCTGACATTCTCGCAGGATTCGCAAAGGCCGATGAACACCGTATCAAAATCGAACCTGAGCGCCGCAAGGCCATTGCCCTAGCCTTGTCCTTAGCTGACAGGGGCGACGTTGTCCTGATTGCCGGGAAGGGGCATGAGACTACACAAGTGACCCGAGAAGGGGTCTTCCATTTTGACGACCGGGAAGAAGCTAGGAATGCCCTGAGAGGTCGGCTCCCATGACGAGGCTTAATCTCGACTGGGTGGCGGAAGTTACGGGTGGACGCCTAGAGGGGCAGTCCCTTACGGCGGAAGGTGTGGCCTCAGATAGTCGCAAAGTGAGCGCAGGGCAGCTCTTTTTCGCACTGATTGGTGCTAGGGAGGACGGCCATGCGCACGTCAAGGCAGCTATCCAAGCCGGAGCTGTGGCGGCTGTGGTGTCGCGCTCAGGCGAGTACGGTTGCCCAGTAGTGGTGGTTGAAGACACTCGCCGGGCGATTTCCCTGTTGGCTCGCGCCTATATGCTCCACACAAAAACGCGGGTTGTGGCGATCACAGGCAGTGTAGGTAAGACCAGCTGCAAAGAACTGACGGCGGCCGCCCTCAGCTCTCAGTACAGCGTCTTAAAGAGCGCCGGCAACCAAAACACGGAGATTGGGCTACCGATTAGCGTCTTAAGTCACCAAGACGAAGAAGTAATGGTGCTGGAGATGGCTATGCGCGGCCTTGGTCAAATTGCCTTTCTTACAAGTATAGCTGCGCCTGACGTTGCCGTGGTGACCAATATTGGCGAGGCCCACATTGAGCTTCTAGGTTCACGCGACAATATTGCGCGCGCCAAGGCGGAAATATTACAGGGCAGTAAGCCGAACGCCATCGCTATTCTTAACCGTGACGACGACTACTTTGCGTATCTCTCTCGTTTAGCTTTGGGGTCGGTGGTGTCCTTGGGTGTGCATGCCGAGGCTGACTGGGTAATAGGTAGAGCAGAGGCAAATGAGCTCGGTCACTACACCTTTCTCTTGTCAAAAGGAACGAAAGAATACGCAGTGCGTTGCCCGTGGCCGGGGCGTCACCACATCTACAATGCCGCCGCCGCCGTGGCTGTAGCGTCCGCTATGGGAGCTGAACCAACAAAAGCTATCGACGCTATCGCCGCATGCGCGCCAAGTGAACAGCGCCTGAACGTCCTGCTGTCTAGGGAGGGCGCAACAATCATTGATGACTCGTATAACGCTAGCCCCATCTCTATGCTGGCGGCGCTGGCGACGCTAAGTGAAACCAAGACAGCCGGGCGCCGTATTGCCGTGCTTGGGAGTATGTATGAGCTTGGTTCGCGCAGCCAAACTGCACATCGGGAAGTCGGGAGTGCTGCTGCCGCGATTTGCGACATCGTCATTACCGTTGGGACTGAAGCCCTAGATATTGCATTAGAGGTATCATCTCGCGTCACCAAGCCGGTATATAAATGCCATACACCAAGTGAGGCGCTGCTGCTGCTTAGGCGCGAGCTTAGACCCGGTGATGTCGTGCTGATTAAGGGCTCCCGGGGGCTTCGCATGGAGCAGATTGTGGTAGCTTTGCTTAAAGAGGCAGAGTAAAATGCAGATTGAGTTCTGGTACGTCGGTATTGCCGCCATAGCTGTGAGCCTAATATTGGGAACGCTTGTCTTGCCGCTGCTTACACGTCTGCGTCTAGGGCAGATCATTAGGGCAGACGGCCCGCAGTCGCACCTGTCAAAAAAGGGAACGCCAACTATGGGCGGCATTATCTTTCTTACATCCACCTTACCGCTCCTTTGGCTCTTTGGCCTGCAGATGTCACTAGATCCCGCACGGCTAATGGTCATTTCTGTATTGACGCTAGGTTTTGGTGTGGTGGGGTTAATTGATGATGCCTTAAAGGTAGTTTTTCGCCGCCCATTGGGGTTATTGGCGCGTGAGAAACTTGGCTGGCAAGCCCTGTTGACCATGTCCGCAGCTTTGATTCTCTACTTTGCCGGCCATAGCACGCATGTAGTAGTGCCGGTCCTCGGGTTAGGGCTTGAGCTTGGGCCCTTTTATTGGGCATTGCTTTTGCTGTGGGGCATGGGCTTCAGCAATGCCGTGAACCTGACAGACGGCGTAGATGGTCTGGCGGCAGGGACGGTGGCGATTTCAAGCTTGGCCTATGCGGTTGTCGGCCTAGTCGTAGATGTACCGGAGGCAGTGTTGTTTGCGGTGGCCTTAACAGGCTCTCTCCTCGGGTTCCTGTACTTTAACACCCATCCCGCGCGCATATTTATGGGTGATGTGGGGTCGTTAGCACTCGGGGGAGGGCTGGTGGCGATGAGTGTCCTGACGAAGACCGAGTTACTTCTCCCGGTGATCGGCTTCATTTACGTATGGAGTACACTCTCCGTCATGTTGCAGGTTGCCTTCTTTCGCCTCTCCCATGGCCGCCGTTTGTTCCGCATGGCTCCTTGCCACCACGCGCTAGAGCTGCGGGGTTGGTCGGAGACTAAGATAGTGATGACTTATTATTTTGTTGGGTTGCTTTGTGCTGCTTTGGGTTTATTGGGGTTACGTGGAATGGGGGGATGAGCCGATGAAGCTGAAACACCGCGCTCCCGATTATATTTTGCTGGCGGCGATTCTGTCGCTCATATGTATAGGCGTGGTGATGGTGTACAGCGCTAGCACTTCGCTGTCATATACTTTGGTCGGGCATGCGTGGCACTTCATCCTTAGGCAGATTCTCTGGACAGTCTTTGGCACTATTGCCCTGTACGCAACCAGTCGGATTAACTACCGCAAATGGCAACAGTTAGCTGACCTAGGTATTGTTGCCACGATCATCCTCCTGCTGCTAGTATGGATGCCGAGCATAGGCGTTCCCATTCAAGGTTCCTCTCGCTGGCTAGACGTAGGCGTGGTGAGAGTGCAGCCCTCGGAGTTGGCGAAAGTAACACTGACGATTTGGCTGGCTGACAAACTGGCTAGACGCCCCGGGCGGCTCACATCGTTTGTGCGCGGTACGCTGCCTTTGCTCACGGCGGTAGGACTAGTGGCCTTGCTCATTCTGCTTCAGCCTGACCTTGGCACCGCAGTGGCCATAGTCCTAGTCTTTGGTCTAGTGCTGTTTGTCGCCGGACTCCCGCTGGGGCAAATCCTTGGACTAGGAGGCGTGGGGGCAGTGCTGCTAGCACAGCTAATCCGAATGGCACCCTACCGCTTTGAGCGTTATCTGGCCTTCCTAGACCCGTGGAAGGATCCTCTAGACACCGGCTATCAGATTATACAGTCGCTGTATGCAATCGGCACGGGAGGATTGTTTGGGCGCGGCTGGGGTGGAGGACTACAGAAGCAGTTTTTCTTACCTGCGCCCCACAACGATTTCATTTTCTCCACAATTGCCGAGGAGCTGGGGTTCATTGGAGGAGCCTTGCTCATACTCCTTTTCGCCGTAGTTGCTGTGCGCGGGATGCGCATCGCACTGCGAGCTCCCGACCGCTTCGCCGCACTCGTGGCCACGGGTATTACGGGCATGGTCGTGTCGCAGGCGATGATCAATGTTGCGGTGGCCACTGCTTCTGTGCCGGTGACAGGTATAACGCTCCCGCTCGTCAGTTATGGGGGCAGCTCCCTATTGAGCATCATGGCCTCACTGGGAATTCTGCTCAATATTTCGAAACACATCAGCGAATGAGGAATGCTATGCAAAAGCTACGCGTCATACTTGCCGGCGGGGGTACAGGCGGGCACATCTACCCGGCCATTGCCTTAGCCAAAGAAATACAGAGGCGACACGATAACGCCGAGATTCTCTTTGTAGGCGCGGCCCGCGGCATGGAGCGGGACCTCGTGCCGGCGGCTGGATTTAGGCTGGCAACGCTTGAGATTACATCGTTGCCGCGACGACTTCCGCTTCAGCAGGTGCAGAGCGGATGGCGAGCGCTCAGGGCAGTAGTGGCTGCGGCTGGTTTACTGCGCGATTTTTCCCCGCATGTGGTGGTCGGGACAGGCGGGTATGCCGCGGGGCCTTTGCTGTTGGCTGCAGCTATCCTCGGATTCCCGACCCTCATACATGAGCAAAACGCGTTTCCTAGTCTAACCAATCGCATTTTAAGTAGGTTCGTGCGCGGCATAGCCGTGAGCCACGCCGTAGCACGAGAGCATTTCCCCGCCGCAAAGGTCAGGGTTACAGGGAATCCTCTGCGACCGGAGCTGTTTGCTGTGGACAGGCAACGCGCGAGAAAAGAACTTGGCTTAAACGAAGAGCAGAAGTTCTTGGTGGTAGTAGGAGGCAGCGGCGGCGCTCGGGCGCTTAATCAAGCGGTGATAAGCGCGTATCCCGTTCTGGCTCAGGCAGGAGTAGTTGTTTATCATGTGACGGGTAAGCGGTATTACAGCGCTACATTGGGGGCGGCGGAAGGATTTTCGCCCCTACAAATTCGCGTGGTAGACTACGCCGCAAACATGCCCGACGTGCTGGCAGCGGCAGACCTAGTTGTCTCACGTGCGGGAGGCATTACAGCGGAACTCGCCCTACTGGGCAAACCTTCCATCCTCATACCTCTCCCCACAGCCCCAAACGACCATCAGCTCCATAATGCTCGCGCCGTAGAGCACGCTGGTGGGGCGATTCTAGTTGAAGAGCGCTTCCTCACCGGACAAAGCTTGGCAAAGACGATGGGTGAGCTATTCCTCGATCCAACGCGGCTAAAGGCCATGAGTGAGAAGAGCAAAACGCTGGCATTTCCAAATGCCACCCGTGACCTCTGCGATTTGATGGAACAGATTATGCGGTGGGAGAACTGACTCACCCTCTCGTTCCTAAAAGCATACACTGGTGCAGTAGCGAACGCTGTAGGAGCGAAAGGAGCGACTAAAGTGGACCGTTTTGTCATTGCGGGGGGACGGCCTCTGTGTGGCGCCGTTAAGGTGCAGGGAGCCAAGAACTCAGCTCTACCATCCATTGCTGCCTGTATCTTGACTGGCGAGCCCGTAAGGCTGCGTAATATCCCCAAGTTGACCGATATAGACGTAATGCGGAGTATCTTACATAGTCTAGGCGCAGAGTGCGAATGGGAAGGCGATGACCTAGTAATCTCCGCAGAGCGCATCAATGATTGTGTTATCCCCGAAAATCTGATGCGGGAGATGCGGTCTTCAATCATCCTACTCGGGCCTCTCTTGGCCCGCGCCGGGCGAGTGGTCGCGTCCTATCCCGGTGGTTATGCGATAGGCTCGCGACCCATTGACCTACATCTCAAAGGACTGAGAGCCCTCGGGGTGCAGATCGAGGATGAAGGACGCGGGCTCCTCAGGGCGCATGCGGAGACTCTGCGTGGAGCCGACATTCACCTCAGTATGCCAAGCGTTGGCGCAACAGAAAACATTATGATGGCCGCAACATTAGCCACAGGCGAGACAATTATCCGCAATGCCGCGATGGAGCCGGAGATTGTAGACCTACAGAACTTCCTTAATGCCATGGGTGCGGGTATCTCGGGTGCAGGCACTGACTGCCTCTCCATCCGCGGGGTTACACGGCTGCATGGAGCGGAGTATGCGATTATTCCCGACCGCATTGTGGCGGGGACATACCTATTGGGTGCAGTGATGACGCGGGGGCACGTCACTGTCTTCCCTGCACCGCCTGACCAATTGGAACCTTTGCTTGCTAAGCTGCGCGAAATGGGCGCTTTAGTGGTGCTTGACGGTTCGGGTGTGACGGCGGTGGGCCGCGGGCGACCAAAGGCACTTGACTCGGTAAAAACCTCTCCTTTCCCAGGTTTCCCGACTGACTTGCAGGCTCCGCTCTTGGCAGCTTTGTGCCTAGCTGACGGCACATCTGTGCTAACCGAGACCGTCTTTGAGAGTCGATTTAAGCATGTCGATGAGCTTAATCGCCTTGGCGCAAGCATCAAGGTAGCGGGGCGAAGCGCGGTGATTAGGGGAGTAGACCGCCTTACAGGTGCGCTAGTGAGTGCAAGCGATTTGCGCGCGGGTGCGGCTTTGACGCTGGCGGGACTTGCCGCGCAAGGCATAACGGTAGTAGAACAAGTGCATCACATCGGCCGCGGGTATGCCAGTTTGGTTGAGGATCTGCGCACACTCGGTGCCGCGATAGAAAGAATCTAGTGAGAGGCAGGGGATACAATGAAGAGCCGCAAGCATCTGCAGAAAGCGTTGGTCTTACTCTCACTTGTGTTCCTGTTCTGTTGGCAGATTGTGTACTCAGCAGTATTTTTCAGCGCGGAAACGATTGAGGTCTTGGGAGCGGAGACTGTGCCCGCGCGACAAATAGAAGAATTAGCGGGCGTGTGGAAAGGTGCGCCGCTCCTACGGCTTGATCTCGGTGAAATAGAGAGGAGGCTGCTCGCCGACCCGCGCATCTTAAGTGCTGAAGTAACCCGCGTTCTCCCCGCTAAACTGCGCATACGGATCGAAGAGAGCATAGGTCTCGCTGTGTTGCCGTATCACATTGGATTCATAGAAATTGACCGAAACGGAACCGTAGTTTCCATTGTTGCAAACTTTAGTTTGGTCAATCTACCAATTATCACCGGCATCTCGCTGTCAAATGTCGTGCTGGGGGACAAGCTGGCGGGAGAGCTGTTTGAGGGCGCAAGAGCCGCGATGGCTGCTATCCCTAGTAATGTACGGGCACGCATCTCTGAGCTGCACGTAACGCTAGCAGGTGAGATGTCTCTAACTACGACTGAAGGCCTGAGAGTAAAAATTGGCAGTCCTGCAGGTGCCCCGGCAAGGCTCGCTTTGCTGTCCGCCGTGCTCTATGCTTATGAGGTTAGGGGATTGTCCCCTGCTACCGTAGCTTACATCGACATGACCGGAGAAATTCCCGTGTATAAAGGAAGGTAATCTAGTGAGGGGAAGTTCGCGCTTAATACTGACGGCGGTATGCGTTTCTATTGGGGTGTTGTTGGCCATACAAATTAGGAGCACTGGGAATCTGACTTCTACAGTGCCCGATTTGCGTACGAGCGAAATGCGAGTCATGCTTATGGACGCAATCCGCCAGAATCAAACGGTACAAGAAGACCTTGAAGAGCTCAGGCGCAAGGTACGAGACTATGAGCTTACCCTGACACAAGGCGAGGGAGCTTTGGGACTGCTGCGCACGGAGCTTGATAGGGCACGCCTCTTAGCTGGCATTACTCCAGTAAGCGGTCCGGGACTAGTAATTACCCTAAGCGACAGCAAGCAGCCGCCAGTGCACGGGGACGACCCGAGGTTCTTTATCATACACGATGAAGACATTCTCAAGCTGGTCAACGTACTCAGGGCGGCCGGAGCGGAGGCGCTTTCTGTAAACGGTGAACGCCTGCTGGCGTCAAGCGAAATCCACTGTGCAGGTCCAGTCATTTCCATAAACAATGTGCGTGTTGCAGCCCCGTTTGTCATATCGACTATAGGCAACGCTGCTGCCATGGAGAGCTCTTTGCGCATGCGCGGGGGTATAGTGGAAACGTTAGGTTACTTCGGCATGGAGATTGCGATTACCCAGCACAGCACGCTAGAGGTTCCAGGCTTTAAACGTCCCCTGCGTTTTGAGTGGGCCAGACCCATTGAGAGGAGGTAGTCTCACATGGTGTTGCCGCTACTGGGATTGTTGTTAGGGCTGGCCGTGGGCTTCTATGGTCGATTTACAGTGCCTCCACATTATGCTCCCTACACAGCAGTGGCACTCTTGGCTGCCTTTGACTCTCTGCTTGGGGGGCTGCGCGCGGCGCTCGAGAAGCACTTTGAGGACAATATCTTTA
>QLUS01000032.1 GCA_018725535.1 Bacillota bacterium | reverse complement strand
GGTGGGACTAATGCGTGTAGGGATTACGTTAGCCTGCGGGGAGTGCAAACAGCGCAACTACCGTACTACTAAGAATAAAAAGACCAACACGGAACGCTTGGAGATGAAAAAGTACTGCAAGTTCTGTAAAAATCACACCGCTCACCGCGAAACAAAGTAGGTGAAGACATGAAGTTTTGGCAGAAAATTGTAGAAAAGTTTCACGAACTCACCAAGTTCTTGCGCGAAGTCCGCGGGGAAATGCGCAAGGTAGTGTGGCCCACTAGGCAGCAGACTGTCAACTACACGCTCGTGGTAGTTGCAGCCGTGGTTCTGGTGGCAGGTCTTATTTCCATTACGGACGCCGCCTTTGGCGCGGTAATCCGGCGTATACTCGGTATCTAGGACCCCAGTTAGTTTCTCGGGAGGTTCCCGTCGAAGGAGGGCAGGGGCGCTATCGTCGATAGGGCCCTGGGAAAGTTATGGCAAAGAAATGGTACGTGGTGCACACTTATTCCGGGTACGAGAATAAGGTGAAAGCCAATCTGGAAAAGCGGGTTCAATCCATGGAAATGGAGGACAAGATTTTCCGTGTACTAGTCCCGATGGAGGACGAACTGGAGACTGGCCGAGACGGCAAAAAGAAACTTGTCAAGAAAAAAGTTTTCCCGGGCTATGTGATTGTGGAAATGGTCGTAACCGACGATTCTTGGTACGTGGTGAGAAACACACCGGGCGTAACAGGGTTTGTGGGTTCCGGCACCAAGCCAACACCGCTCGAAGACAGCGAGGTCAAGGCGATCTTGCGCTCCATGGGTGTTGAAGAACCTAGGATTCGCCATGATTTTTCACGCGGCGAGTCTGTGCACATCGTCGAGGGGCCATTCCAAGGTTTTGTGGGGCCCATTGAGGAGATTATCGCCGACCGACAGAAGCTAAGAGTAAAGGTGAACATGTTTGGACGCGAGACACCCGTGGAATTGAACTTCACACAAGTTCAGAAATTGTAGACCCTAATTTAGGGAAAGGGAGGTGGACGTAGTTGGCTAAGAAACTCGTTAAAATTGTCAAACTGCAAATTCCTGCTGGCAAAGCAACGCCTGCTCCACCGGTTGGACCTGCCCTGGGCCAAGCTGGCATTAACATCATGGGCTTTGTCAAGGAGTTTAACGAACGCACGGCGCAACAAGTGGGCTTGATTATTCCAGTAGAGGTGTCTGTTTTTCATGATAGATCTTTTACTTTCATTCTCAAGACCCCGCCAGCCGCTGTACTGCTAAAGAAGGCGGCGGGCGTTGAATCTGGCTCTGGCGAACCGAACAAGAAAAAGGTCGCCAAGGTAACTCGTGCTAAGGTGCGTGAGATTGCCCAGTTGAAAATGCCTGACCTTAATGCTGCGACCATTGACGCAGCTGTGCGCATGGTCGAAGGCACTGCACGCAGCATGGGCATAGAGGTTATCGACTAAGACAAGGACCCGCGTGGGAGGGGCTATTCCCGCTATACCACTGGAGGTGAAGGGCGTGCCTAAAAGAGGCAAGAAGTATTTGGAGGCAGCTAAGCTTTTCGATCGCACTGTTTTCTATGATCCTAGCGAGGCTGTTACGATCGCAAGAAAGAGCGCTACCGCCAAGTTTGACGAGACAATCGAAATCGCGGTAAGGCTCGGTGTCAACCCTAAACACGCCGACCAACAAGTGCGCGGCGCTGTTGTGTTGCCTCACGGCACCGGCAAGACCGTGCGCGTCTTGGTTTTTGCCAAGGGCGACAAGGCGCGCGAAGCGGAGAACGCTGGTGCGGATGTAGTTGGTGCAGAGGACATCATCGCAAAGATTCAAAACGAGAATTGGGTAGACTTTGACGTCGCCATCGCTACCCCCGACATTATGGGGCAGGTTGGTCGCCTAGGTAGGATTCTCGGCCCGAAGGGACTCATGCCTAACCCCAAAGTAGGCACAGTCACCTTTGATGTGGCCAAGGCTATTCGCGACGTGAAGGCAGGGAAGATTGAGTACCGCGTTGACAAGGCAGGGATCGTCCACGCCCCCATCGGCAAGGCTTCCTTTACGGAGGAGAAACTTATGGGTAACTTCGTGGCGCTACTTGAGGCCCTTGTTAAGGCTAAGCCTAGCGCAGCCAAGGGTGTTTATGTGCGCAGCGTGACTCTATCCTCAACCATGGGTCCCGGCGTGCGCGTAAATGCCGCTCGCGCAGCGACTGCGGGGGTAGCGGTGCAGTAAGCCGCCAGCTGCCGGGGCAATCATGAATCGTGAAGCATGAATCGAGGCGGCTTTCCGCTTTCCGCTTTCCGCTGTACGCCACTCCAGTTGACAATGCTGACCGCTCGTGTTAACTTCATAAGGCTATTCCGCTCAAGACAGTAGGTACGTGGTTTAAACGCCGTAGGCGGCCTACCGAGGTGGAAATGTATGCTGTACTCTCAGTATGCCTTTCCCTCATGCGGGAAGGCATTTTCTTATTCGGAAGCTGAAGGAGGTGTAGAATTTGGGTATTCGTGAAGAAAAAGCGCAAGTAGTTAAAGAGTTTGTCGATAAACTAAGAGCCAACAGGGGCGCGGTGTTTATTGATTACCGCGGGATTTCCGTGGCTAAGGACACTGAGTTGCGCGCAAAGCTGCGTAAGGCCGGTATCGAGTATCGTGTGGTGAAGAACACGCTGTTTCTGCGTGCCGCTAATGAAGTTGGCACTACGGGACTGGACCGGTATCTAGAGGGTCCGACGGCAGTCGCCCTAAGCGCCGATTCCGTAACCCCGGCGAGAGTCCTCACCGAATGGATAAAGACTAACAAGATGCTGGAGATCAAGGGCGGTGTCTATGAGGGGAAAGCCTTTGATCCAGCGGGTGTCGCCGCTATTGCTGCCTTGCCCTCGCGCGAGGTTATGCTTAGCAGTGTGTTAGGGACGCTGCTTGCGCCGTTATCTGCTTTTGCGGGCGTCGTAGATGCGATACGTAGGCAAACTGCATAATCCGAGATTATGCATTAAGGAAGAAGTAGCCAGTAATTAAAGGTATCGTAAGGGGGTAAACGAATGAGTAAAGCACAGATTATCGAGATGGTTAAGAGCATGACTGTTCTTGAGCTCTCGGAACTAGTAAAGGCGCTCGAGACCGAATTTGGCGTAACTGCTGCCGCCCCGATGGCTGCCATGCCGCAAGCAGGTGCCGCAGCACCTGTAGCTGAGGTGGTTGAAGAACAGACCGAGTTCACTGTTATCCTAGCGAGCACAGGCGAAAAGAAGATCAATGTCATTAAAGTGGTGCGTGAAATCACCGGACTTGGTCTCGTGGAAGCGAAGGCGCTTGTTGACGGCGCTCCTAAGCCTGTTAAGGAAAACATCAGCAAAGAAGACGCTGCTAAGATCAAAGCTAAGCTGGTTGAAGCCGGCGCTACTGTCGAAATTAAATAGCTGTGTGTCAGTGAGGGGATGCGCTGTAATTCGGCGGGTCCTCCTTCTTTTCGTGTGCACCACAGAGGCATGTTTCCGGGGATTATGCACCACAGAGACACAGAGAGCACAGAGTTTCTGCGTACTCCTTGACGCCCTGCCACATGCTGTGTTAACATATTAAATCGTCACGAAGTATGCCGCATGGCATACGTTTAGACTGCACTAAGCTGGGTAGAATAGTTTGGTAGTCTCAGCCAAGGGGGTACTGTCCCCTTTTTTGGCTTGTTGGCTATAGTGTCCTAGGGTGAAATCTCGGCAAGAGGGTGAAGCGTTTAATGGTTAAGGCCAACGCGGAAGGCAGGCGGCAGCGGGTCCGGTTCGGTCGCATTGAAGAGGTTTTAGGGGTACCTAATCTCATCGAGATCCAGAGGCAATCATTTGACTGGTTTGTTAATGAAGGGCTGGCCGAAACATTCCGGGATATCTCTCCCATTCAAGACTTTACGGGCAATCTCATTTTGGAGTTTATTGACCATCAATTTGGCGAACCTAAGTTTTCACTAGATGAATTCAAGGAGAAAGACTCTACTTTCTCGGCCCCTCTGCGCGTGAAGGTGCGCCTAGTCAACAAGGAGACAGGCGAAGTCAAAGAGCAAGAGGTCTTCATGGGCGATTTCCCGCTCATGACCGAGAATGGCACTTTCATTTATAACGGCGCAGAGCGCGTCGTTGTTAGTCAATTAGTGCGTTCACCCGGGGTCTACTACCATGAAACGATGGAGGCCACCGGGCATAAGGTATTCACTTCGACACTTATCCCGAACCGCGGTGCATGGCTGGAAATGGAAACAGACACCAATGACGTAGTGTGGGCGCGGGTCGACCGCACGCGCAAAATCCCCATCACGGTGCTGCTAAGGGCGCTAGGGCTTGGCACTAACCAGGCAATCCTGCAGACACTCGGTGAGGATGCAATGCTTCGTACTACGTTTGACCGTGACAGCACGAGCACGATGGAAGAAGGACTTATAGAGATATACAAACGCCTGCGCCCGGGAGAACCGCCTACGGTGGACAGCGCCAAGGCACTGTTGCACTCGCTCTTTTTTGACCCTCGCCGCTATGACCTAGCCCACGTGGGGCGTTATAAGCTTAACAAGAAACTGAGTTTGCGGCGTCGTGTGCAAGGTCGCATTGCAGCTGAGACGGTAGTCGCTCCTGAGACCATCTACCATACTGAAGCTGGCGAAAGCGGAAGGGAGCGCGTCACCTTAGGGGGCGTACTTGTAGCTGCTGGCGAAGTGATAGTGCAGCGGGGCGAAAAGGTTACGCGCGAGATAGCAGAACGCCTAGAGCAGGCGGGAGTCAACGAGCTCATGGTGCAGGCAGAACGCACCGGCCAGACTCTCATCCGCGGCAACGGGCTCCGCCGCGAGACTTGGCAGTCGCGCATTCGAGGTGGGAAGCTAACGGCAAATGTCCTAAGTAAAGCCGGAGAAGTTGTCCTGTGGTCGGGGACCGAACTAGGCAGCGAAGAAGTCGAGACTCTAGAGCGGGCAGTTGCCGCCGATTCACTGGCTGAGCGCGAAGTGCGCATCCTGTTGCGCCGCCAAGAAAGGACTGCCGTCCTCGCACATCGTTTCGTGCCGCCTGCGGAGAAGCATGTGACCAGAGACGACATCTACAGCGCCGTCAACTACCTGCTAGCTCTTTTAGAGGGCATAGGCAAAGTTGACGACATTGACCACCTTGGCAATCGACGACTCCGCTCTGTGGGCGAACTGCTGCAAAACGCTTTCCGCATCGGGCTGTCACGCATGGAGCGCGTGGTTAAAGAGCGCATGACTATACAAGATGTCGATGTCATCACCCCTCAGGCGCTAATTAACATTCGCCCGGTTGTCGCTTCTATTAAGGAGTTCTTTGGCTCCAGTCAATTATCGCAGTTTATGGATCAGACTAACCCTCTCGCTGAACTAGCCCACAAACGCCGTCTTAGTGCCCTAGGCCCCGGGGGCTTAAGCCGCGAGCGCGCCGGAGTGGAAGTGCGTGACGTACACTTTTCGCATTACGGGCGCATCTGCCCGATTGAGACGCCAGAAGGTTCAAACGTGGGGCTTATAGGTAATCTATCCACCTATGCGCGCGTAAACAAGTATGGATTTATTGAGACCCCCTACCGCGTCGTCAAACAGGTCGAAAAGAATACGCTGGTGTTCCCAAGTGTAGAGTATCTGACGGCGGACGAAGAAGATGACTTTGTCATTGCGCAGGCTAACGCGGAGTTAGAGGATATGCCTGGGGCAGATCAAGGAGTCAGTCGCTTTGCCGTTGCCCGCACGACCGTGCGTCACCGCCACCAGATTAAGGTAGTTGCCGTGAGCGAAGTCCACTATATGGACGTCTCGCCTAAACAAGTATTTAGCGTGCCCACTATTTTGATTCCTTTCTTAGAGCACGATGAAGCCGGCAGGGCTTTGATGGGCGCGAACATGATGAAACAAGCCGTGCCGCTCCTTTGTCCGGAAGCCCCACTTGTAGGCACCGGTATGGAGTATAAAGTTGCTACTGACTCGGGCTCGGTTGTCTTGGCCCGTCGTGCCGGCAAGGTGAAGCGCGTCGATGCCAAGAGCATCGCTGTTCAGACTGCAGATGGTAGCGTGGATACCTACAAGCTGATGAAGTTTGTACGCAGCAACCAAGGCACGTGTATTAATCAGCGCCCGGTTGTGGCGAAGGGTCAAATGTTAGCCGAGCGTGAACTGATAGCGGATGGATCGGCCACCAGCGAGGGCGAGATTGCGTTAGGACGGAATGTGCTTTGCGCGTTTATGCCTTGGGGCGGTTACAACTTTGAGGATGCTATCTTAATCAGCGAGCGTCTAGTGCGCGAGGACGTCTTTACCTCTATTCACATTGAGGAATACGAGGCCGAGGCACGCGATACGAAGCTCGGTCCTGAGGAGATCTCATCTGACATTCCTAATGTCGGGGACGACATGCTGCGCGACCTCGATGACCGCGGCATCGTGCGCATCGGCGCTGAGGTGCGCACAGGTGACATTCTCGTTGGCAAGGTTACGCCTAAGGGCGAGACGGAGTTGACAGCGGAGGAACGGTTACTGCGCGCAATCTTTGGCGAGAAGGCGCGCGAAGTTCGAGATACGTCAGCGCGTGTACCGCATGGCCAATCCGGACGGGTGGTAGACGTTAAGGTTTTCTCGCGTGAGAATAACGACGAACTGCCCCCAGGTGTCAATATGATGGTGCGTGTCTATGTAGCACAGAAGCGTAAAATATCCGAAGGCGACAAGATGGCTGGACGCCATGGCAATAAGGGTGTCATTGCCTGTATCTTACCTGACGAAGACCTGCCCTTTTTGCCGGATGGACGTTCGGTGGACATTGTGCTAAACCCCTTAGGTGTCCCTAGCCGTATGAACATTGGGCAGGTACTTGAGACGCACCTTGGCATGGCCGCCAAAGCGTTAGGCATTCACATAGCCAGCCCGGTTTTTGACGGCGGACACGAGAGGGACATTCAAGCTTTCTTGACACAGGCTGGCATGTCCCCGAACGGTAAGTCTGTGGTCTATGACGGGCGCACCGGAGAGGCTTTCGACAATGAAGTTGCAGTCGGCTATGTCTATATGATGAAGCTCTTCCACCTAGTTGACGACAAGATTCACGCGCGTTCCACAGGCCCTTACAGCCTAGTGACACAGCAGCCGCTAGGCGGCAAGGCGCAGTTTGGCGGGCAGCGTTTCGGCGAAATGGAAGTGTGGGCACTAGAAGCATATGGAGCTGCCTACACTCTCCAGGAATTGCTGACGGTTAAGTCTGACGACGTGGTAGGGCGAGTTAAGACCTATGAGGCAATTGTCAAGGGCGAGAACATCCCTGAGCCCGGCGTGCCTGAGTCATTCAAAGTACTCATTAAGGAATTGCAGAGTCTGTGCATGAATGTGAGAATACTTGACGAGTTCGAGCAGGAGATCGAGATGCGTGAGCATGACGAGGACATCAATGAGACACTGCGTGAACTCAAACTGAGCATCAAGGGCGATGAAGAGGAAGGCCGCACCAAAAGGCGAAAGGTCGAAGTCCCCGACGAGGCATCAGTTCCGTCTAAGGCACCTGATGATGACGAGGATGATGACGAGGATGAGGACGAAGACGAGGACGATCTCGCCGCTTTGTTAGCCAAGAAGTTAGCTCCACTCGGCGTTACTCAGAAGAGCAAGCCGCGCGCTTAGTAGATTAATGAAGGGAGCGACCGCCTTGTTGGATGTCAACGAGTTTGATTCCATACGCATAAGCCTAGCGTCGCCCGATCAGATCAGGGAGTGGTCAAAAGGCGAAGTTAAGAAGCCTGAGACCATCAACTACCGCACACTGAAACCTGAAAAGGAAGGCTTGTTTTGCGAAAAGATATTTGGTCCCACAAAAGACTGGGAATGCAACTGCGGTAAGTACAAGCGTGTGCGCTACAAAGGTATCGTCTGCGACCGCTGCGGAGTTGAGGTCACTCGCAGCAAAGTGCGGCGTGAGCGCATGGGGCATATTGAACTGGCAGCCCCCGTCTCGCATATTTGGTATTTCAAAGGCATCCCCAGCCGCATGGGGCTCATTCTCGACCTGTCGCCACGTCTGTTGGAGAAAGTGCTGTACTTCGCCGCGTACGTGGTCTTAGATGCCAAGGGGACTAGCCTCAGCGAGCGGCAGATTCTCACGGAAGGGGAATACCGTGAGAACCGCGAGAGATTTGGCAATTCGTTCCGGGTGGGCATGGGAGCGGAGGCTGTGCGCGAGCTCCTATCGCGCATTGATTTAGAATCCTCCGCAAAGGAGCTCAGGACAGAGTTTAACGAGACTACAGGACAGCGCCGCGTGCGAGCGATTAGGCGTCTTGAGGTCATGGAGTCCTTCCGCAAATCGGGGAATCGCCCCGAATGGATGATTATGGACGTTGTTCCGGTGATACCGCCGGATTTGCGCCCCATGGTGCAGCTAGATGGCGGGCGCTTTGCGACCTGCGACTTAAATGACCTTTATCGTCGCGTCATTAACCGCAACAATCGCCTAAAGCGACTCCTAGAGCTTGGCGCGCCTGACATTATCGTGCGCAATGAGAAACGGATGCTACAGGAAGCAGTTGACGCCCTCATAGATAACGGCCGGCGCGGGAGGCCTGTCACGGGCCCTGGCAATCGCCCGCTGAAGTCTTTAAGTGACATGCTCAAGGGCAAACAAGGCCGCTTTCGGCAAAACCTCTTAGGCAAGCGCGTGGACTATTCCGGCCGCTCAGTTATTGTGTCGGGACCGGAGCTGAAGCTGTATCAGTGTGGTTTGCCCAAAGAGATGGCTTTAGAGCTGTTCAAGCCCTTCGTCATGCGCCAGCTGGTGGCGGAAGGGTTTGCCCAGAATATCAAGAGCGCAAAACGCAAAGTAGAACGCGTAAGCGAAGAAGTATGGGATGTGTTGGAGGAGGTTATTGCCGATCACCCCGTGCTACTTAATCGCGCACCTACTTTACATCGCCTAGGCATCCAAGCTTTTGAACCGGTATTGGTGGAAGGGCGCGCTATTAAGCTGCACCCGTTAGTATGTACAGCATATAACGCCGATTTTGACGGCGACCAAATGGCGGTGCACGGGCCGCTGTCGGCAGAGGCGCAGGCTGAAGCGCGGCTCTTGCTACTCTCCGCGCATAATCTGCTTAACCCTAAGGACGGGAAGCCCGTAGTCACGCCGACAAAGGATATGGTTCTTGGTGTGTACTACCTGACTACGTTTAACGAGGCTGCTAGGGGAGCGGGGAGCGTCTTTGCCTCTCCGCATGAAGCGCTGATGGCCTATGATGCAGGGGTCATTGACATCAATGCTCCGATTAGAGTGCGCCGTACGGCGAAGCAGGCGGATGGTATTACGGTGTCTAGAGTCGTAGAGGCGACAATTGGGCGCATTATTTTCAATGAAGCGATTCCACAAGATTTAGGATTTGTAGACCGCACGCAGCACGAAGCCGTGTGCAGTCTGGAAATCAATCAGCTTGTGCCGCTAAAGGTCTTGCGCACAATAGTGGAAAGATGTTACCGCAAGCACGGCAGCTCCGTGACAACGGAAGTGCTGGACAGGATTAAGACACTTGGCTTTGAATATGCTACCAAGTCAGGCATTAGCATCGCCATCGGCGACGTGGTAATTCCTAAAGACAAAGCGATCATTGTAGGCGAGGCCGAGAAAGTCGTGGCCAATATAGAACGGGCCTTTGCGCGCGGCATGATGAACTCGGACGAAAAGTACCAAAACGTCATTGCCGTCTGGAGTGACACATCGGCAAAGGTACAGCGCGCGTTGCTCGACGCAATGCCCCCCTTCAACCCCATGTTCATGATGGTGGACGCGGGTGCGAGAGGTAATATCAGCCAGATAACGCAGCTCGGCGGGATGCGCGGCTTGATGAGTGACCCCATGGGACGCATTATTGAGTTGCCGGTTAAGGCTAATTTCCGCGAAGGGTTGACGGTGCTAGAGTACTTCACGTCCACCCATGGCGCCCGTAAAGGTGCCGCCGACACGGCTATACGTACAGCAGACTCGGGGTATCTTACCCGCCGTCTCGTCGACGTGTCGCAAGACGTAATCATCCGTGAGGAAGACTGTGGAACGAGCGAAGGCATTGTGGTTGAGGCCATCCGCGACGGGCGGCAGACCATTGTGACGCTGTCTGAACGCATTGCCGGGCGGATGGCGGCTGAAGACATCTCAGCTCCCGCACATCGTGACCCGCTCACCGGTCAATGGATAGAACGTCCGCCTGTTCTCGTGCGTGAGGGGCATCTCATTGACGAAGACGCAGCGCAGGCCATTATGTTGTACGGTGCAGTCTTTGCGCCGACGGGCGGCACGGTTGAGCGCAGGGAAGACCGAGATGAGATTCGTGTCCTCGATAAGGCGGGTCAGGTCTCCACCCTTATTCAGCCGAGCCTGGGAGCGAAATGGCTAGTGCAGAACGGCGATGTAGTAAAGGCTGGCCAACAGCTGACTGAGGGGTTGATTCGAGCCGTGCATATTAGGAACGTGCTGACCTGCAAGAGCAGATACGGCGTGTGCATCAAGTGTTACGGCAAAAACTTGGCCACCGGCGGCATGGTAGAGATGGGCGAAGCTATCGGCATTATTGCTGCGCAGTCCATTGGCGAGCCAGGCACACAGTTGACGATGCGGACTTTCCACACCGGAGGCGTAGCGGGGGACGACATTACGCAGGGCTTGCCGCGTGTAGAAGAGCTGTTTGAAGCAAGGCGCCCTAAGGGCCAAGCTATTATTAGTGAGATCGACGGTACAGTGCGGTTTGTGGAAGCCAAGAAGGGGCGCGAGATTGAGATTTGCGGCCTAGATGGCGAGGTAAAGAGCTATCCCATAAGCTATGGGTCGCGCCTGAAGGTGGTAGAAGGCAACACAGTGCAGGCGGGGGATGAGCTTACCGAAGGCCCTATCAATCCCGCTGACTTACTCGCTATCAAAGGGATTAGGGCGGTGCAAGCCTATGTTCTGCAAGAGGTGCAAAAGGTTTACCGCACCCAGGGCGTAGAGATCAATGACAAACACGTAGAGGTGATCGTTCGCCAAACGCTGCGTAAGGTAAAAGTGGATGATCCAGGCGGCACAGAGCTGCTGCCCGGCGGGCTAATCGACGTGATGGATTTTGAAGAAACTAACGTACGCGCTCTCATGCATGGGCTCGAACCAGCTGTCGCGAGGCCTGTTCTGCTCGGTATTACCAAGGCCTCCCTTGCCACGGACTCCTTCCTGTCTGCGGCCTCGTTCCAAGAAACAACCAGAGTGCTGACGGATGCCGCCATTAAGACAAAAACAGACCCGCTTATCGGGCTTAAGGAGAATGTCATTATTAGTAAACTCATTCCTGCTGGCACAGGAATGGGTAGGTACCGCAACATCCGCGTTGTGGTGGCAGGCGCCGAGAGCAGAGCGGATGACCTTGTGGACTCGCCGTCGTGAGGCGCGGAAAAACGTTGACACGCTCGCTTGTCACCCAGTATAATGTCTTGCTATGCTATCTAACGGAAGGAGGTGCATGTATGCCAACGATTAGCCAATTAGTTCGCAATGGCCGGCAGTCCCTTGAAAACAGACCTAAGTCACCTCACCTCGGTCGCTGCCCGCAACGACGTGGCGTGTGTGTTCAGGTCAAGACCATGAATCCAAAGAAGCCGAACTCTGCCATCCGCAAAATCGCTAGGGTGCGTCTGTCAAATGGCATTGAGGTTACTGTCTATATTCCGGGTATCGGCCACAATTTGCAGGAGCACTCAGTCGTGCTGGTGCGCGGCGGACGTGTCAAAGATCTGCCAGGTGTCCGCTATCACATCGTGCGCGGGACGCTTGATGCGGGTGGGGTGCAAAACCGCAGTCAGGGCCGCTCTAAGTACGGCGCTAAGCGTGCCAAAGCAGTAACAGGCAAGGGAGTTCCCGCTAAGAGTGGGAAGAAATAGTTGCCCTGCGGTGGCTTGATAAGCCACCGAGTAACACTAGTTGTGAAGGAGGGAAAAGATATGCCAAGAAAAGGTCCAGTGCCTAAGCGCGATGTTTTGCCGGACCCAATTTACAACAGTAAGTTTGTTACTCGCTTTATCAATAAGCTGATGTTTGACGGCAAACGCGGGATATCACAGGGGATATTTTACGGCGCTATGGAACGCGTGCGTGAAAAGACGGGCAAGAGTGCCATAGAAGTGTTTGAAGCCGCAGCAAAGAACGTTTCGCCTTTGGTAGAGGTGAAGCCTCGCCGCGTAGGCGGTGCTACTTACCAAGTACCCGTTGAAGTTGCACCGGAACGCCAGAAGATGCTCTCCATGCGTTGGTTAGTCACGTACGCTCGCAAACGCGGCGAAAAGACCATGGAAGAGCGTCTGGCTGGCGAAATTATGGATGCAGCTCAGAACCAGGGCGGCTCCATTAAGAAGCGGGAAGAGACCCACAAGATGGCGGAAGCCAATAAGGCGTTTGCGCATTATAGGTGGTAAGCGGCCGCCAGCCGCGAGGAGACTTTCCGCTTTCCGCTTTCCGCTTTCCGCTGTCCGCTTTCAACCGTCAACCGTCAACCGTCACTCAACTATTGAAGCGTCAGAAAGGGGGTATTGTTATGCCGAGAGAATTTCCACTAGATAAAGTCAGAAACATTGGCATCATGGCGCACATAGATGCCGGTAAGACCACGACTACCGAGCGTATTCTCTACTATACAGGGAAAACGCATAAGCTAGGCGAGGTGCATGAAGGTGCCGCAACCATGGACTGGATGGTTCAGGAGCAGGAGCGGGGAATCACCATCACCTCGGCAGCCACCACCTGTCAATGGCGCGATTGTCAAGTGAATATTATTGATACGCCCGGGCACGTGGACTTTACGGTCGAGGTTGAACGCAGCTTGCGTGTGCTCGATGGTGCGGTGGCAGTGTTTTGCGCTAAGGGTGGGGTAGAGCCGCAGTCAGAGACCGTGTGGAGGCAGGCGGACAAATACAAGGTTCCGCGCATTGCCTATGTCAACAAGATGGACATTCTAGGCGCGAACTTCCCGCGTGTCGTAGCCATGATTCGCGATCGGCTCGGAGCTAATGCGGTTCCGATTCAGTTGCCGATCGGCAGCGAAGACACATTTGCGGGCATAGTAGACCTTATTGAAAATACTGCTTTTTATTTCCTTGACAACGAGGGCAAACAGATTGAGGAGCGCAACGTACCGCCCGACATGACGGGCGAGGTGCGGGAAGCGCGCCATCAACTGATCGAAAGTATTGCGCTGACGGACGAGGAGTTTATGATGCGCTACCTCGAAGGCGAGGAGCTTTCAGAGGACGAGATACGGGCTACCCTGCGTCGCGCAGTGTTGGTGGGGGCCGTCATTCCGGTTCTTGCAGGCTCGTCTTACCGCAACAAGGGTGTGCAGAATCTGCTCGACGCCGTAGTCGACTATCTGCCTGCGCCAGATGACATCCCCGCAGTCCTAGGGCACGTGCCGAGGACTGGGGAAGAGGCAGTACGACGGGCCAGTGACAGTGAGGCGCTATCCGCGTTAGCATTCAAAATTGTATCGGATCCCTTCGTCGGGAAGTTGGCTTACTTCCGTGTTTACTCAGGGCAGTTGGCAGCGGGAAGTTACGTGTACAATGCCACTAAGGGCAAACGAGAGCGCGTGGGACGCGTGCTCCGCATGCATGCCAATCACCGACAGGAGATCGCCGAGGTGTTCACTGGCGACATCGCCGCAATTGTGGGTGTAAAGGACACTTCTACCGGTGACACCTTGTGCGATGAGGGTCGTCCGATTGTACTTGAGTCAATGCAGTTCCCCTCTCCGGTTATTGCGCAGAGCATTGAGCCCAACACCAAGGCAGACCAAGACAAGCTCAGCATGGCGCTGATGCGCCTAGCAGAAGAAGACCCCACGTTTCGTACCAAGACAGATACGGAGACAGGACAAACCATTATCGAGGGTATGGGTGAGCTGCACCTAGACATCATTGTTGACCGGTTAAAGCGCGAGTTCAAGGTAGGCTGCGTGGTCGGCAAGCCACAAGTTGCGTATCGCGAGGCGTTTCGCAAGGCAGTTCGGGCGGAAGGGCGGTTTGTTCGCCAGAGCGGCGGACGCGGCCAGTTCGGGCATGTGTGGGTAGAGTTTGAACCACTGCCACCGGGTTCAGGGTTTGTCTTTGAGAGCAAGGTCGTTGGCGGTGCGGTGCCGAGGGAATACTGGAACGCAGTGGAAGGCGGCATCGAGGAGGCTATGCAGAGCGGTGTACTTGCGGGTTTCCCGGTAGTAGACCTCAAGGCTACTCTGTCTGACGGCAGCTACCATGAGGTGGACTCTTCGGAAATGGCTTTCAAGATTGCCGGCTCAATGGCCTTTAAGACAGCCATGCATCATTCGAACCCCACCTTGCTGGAACCAGTGATGAAAGTGGAACTAGTTGTGTCGCAGGAGTACATGGGAGACGTTATGGGTGACATTACGGCGCGCCGAGGCCGCATTGAGGGTATGGAAGCCCTAGCGGGAGCACAAGTGGTACGCGGTGCCGTGCCCTTGGCGGAAATGTTTGGTTACGCTACAGATTTGCGCTCTAGGACGCAAGGACGCGGGAACTATACGATGGAACTTCTCGGCTACGAAGAGGTGCCCAAGTCTGTCAGCGAAGCGATACTAAAGCTGTAGGTAGGAGGAACAAAGAATGGCTAAGAAGAAGTTTGAACGCAATAAGCCGCATGTTAACGTAGGGACAATCGGTCACATTGACCACGGTAAGAC
>QLUS01000031.1 GCA_018725535.1 Bacillota bacterium | reverse complement strand
AGAGGTGCCAAAGCAATACTATATACCCGTCGCCAGCAGCATCTTGCGAAGCAAAAAGCTCCGTCCCCGATGCTTCCCTAATCTCGGTCAGTTACGTGCCGGTGAACGCATTAATTTGGAGCGAGCGCTAGCATTAGGGGGCCGCCTCGGGGGGCACATAGTGCAGGGACATGTTGACGACGTGGGAAAGGTGGCGGCTATAAAGCGCGAAGCAAACGCCGTGGTCATGTGCATACAGGCCGAGCGAGAAATCATGGCGGGGATTGTACCAAAGGGTAGCATTGCTGTCGATGGTATTAGCCTTACAGTCGCAAGTCTTTACGAGGATAGTTTTGAGATATCGCTAATCCCCCACACATACGCGGCAACAACCCTGTGTGATCGGAAAATTGGCGATGTGGTTAATCTGGAAGTCGATATTATTGGCAAGTATGTCGCACGGTTGATCAGCCTCGATGCAAGCAAAAAGCATCAAGTTATGACAGAGGCTTTTCTGCACAATTGCGGCTACTGAGAGGGGAGTGTGTCAAGCGTGCAACTAGCACCCATAACTGAGGTTATCGAAGAAATTCGCCGTGGTAAAATGATTATAGTGGTGGATGACGAAGGCAGGGAAAACGAGGGGGACTTGGTAATGGCCGCTGAAAAAGCGACCGCCGAGGCCATTAACTTTATGGTGACTTATGGTCGTGGGCTGGTCTGCCTATCCCTACCTGCTGAGAGGGTCAAACAGCTCGATCTACCTCAGATGGTAGAGGTGAATACTGACCTTCGGGGAACTGCCTTTACCGTGTCGATTGATGCTAAAAAAGGAATCAGCACAGGTATTTCCGCAGCGGACCGAGCGCTAACCATTACGCTCGCCGTAGACCCTGCCGCAAAGCCCGAAGACTTTATACGACCCGGCCATATTTTCCCTCTCCGCGCCCAACCAGGTGGAGTGCTAAAGCGCGCTGGTCACACTGAGGCCTCGGTGGACTTAGCGCTATTGGCAGGGCTGAGACCAGCTGGGGTGATTTGCGAAATAATGAAGGATGATGGGTCTATGGCCCGTTTGCCAGATCTGATGGAGTATGCTGCGAAGCATGACTTAAAAGTGTGCAGCATCGCTGAGCTAATATCCTATAGGCGTCAGCACGAACGTTTAGTTAAGCCCACTGCCACTGCGCATATGCCGACTAGACACGGAGAGTTTAATGTCACGACTTTCATTGAGCATGCTACGGGCTTGACTCATTCCGCCGTTTACAAGGGGGATCTCAATCGTGACGAGGCAGTACTAGTCCGGGTTCACTCCGAGTGCTTCACTGGTGACGTGCTGGACTCCCTCCGATGTGACTGTGGCCCTCAACTAAGGTATGCGCTAGACGCGATCAAAAAAGAGGAAAGGGGCGTGGTGCTGTACCTGCGCCAAGAAGGTCGCGGTATCGGTCTTGAAGCTAAGATCAAAGCCTATCGCCTGCAGGAACAAGGCATGGACACTGTAGAGGCCAACGAGGCTTTGGGATTTCCTGCTGATCTTAGAGATTACGGCATTGGTGCGCAGATGTTAGCTGACTTGGGCGTAAGAAAAATTAGACTGCTCACTAACAATCCACGCAAAATTGCTGGGCTACAAGGATACGGCCTAGAAGTGGTAGAGCGAGTTCCGATTGCTCTGTCTGTAGGCGAAACGTGTAGGAGCTATCTTGAAACTAAAAAACTAAACTAGGTCACTTACTCTAGACATTAAGGAGGCAAACAAGCATGAAAGTACTAGAAGGGAACTTCCTCGCCCAGGGCATGAGAGTTGGCATCGTCGCAGGCCGATTTAACGAATCGTTACCTCAAAATTAATAGAAGGTGCAAAAGACGCTCTAGTCCGTCATGGTGTCGCCTTGGATGACATCACCCTAAGTTGGGTACCCGGCGCATTTGAGATCCCTCTTGCTGCCCGCTATATGGCGGAATCTCGCAATTTTGATGCGGTCATCTGTCTTGGTGCTGTAATCCGTGGAGCTACACCTCATTTCGAATATGTCAGCTCCGAGGTCAGTAAGGGAATTGCGCAGGTCGGCCTGCAAACCGGACTCCCGGTAATCTTTGGCGTACTAACGACCGACACGATTGAGCAAGCCATTGAACGAGCAGGAACCAAGGCTGGAAATAAGGGTTTCGAAGCAGCCATGACCGCGATTGAGATGGCCAACTTATTGCGGACAATGAAGTCGAAGCATTGAGTCCACCTAATGCGCGACCGACGGTTGCAGGCTAGCTAACCCTGCCTCACCGCAGGGAGCGCATTTGTGTTTCGTAGAGGGTGCGGTAGACGCCGCGCTCTTGCCGCAGGAGCTCCTCCGGCGTGCCTTGTTCGACCACGCGGCCTTGTTCTAGGGCTAAGACAAAGTCTACTTGCCTAAGCGTTGAAAGGCGGTGTGCAATGATAAACGCTGTGCGCCCTTTAAGTAGTGTAACTAGTGCTTTTTGAATCAAGACTTCGGTGTAGGCATCGACGCTTGAGGTAGCTTCGTCAAGGATTAGCACGCGCGGGTTGCTGAGGAGCGCGCGGGCAAAGGCAATCAGCTGACGCTGGCCGACCGAGAGGCGAGCGCCGCGCTCGTGGACGGGGGTGTTATAACCTTGTGGCAGCTTGGTGATGAACTCGTGTGCATTCACCGCTTGCGCTACGGCAATGACCTCGCTGTCGGTGGCGTTCGGCTTGCCATAGCGAATGTTCTCCCCTGCTGTGCCGGAAAAGATAAAAGTGTCTTGCAGCACCAGCCCTACTTGTTGATGCAACGAGCGCTGCGTGACATCGCGCAAATCGTAGCCATCTAGGGTGATGCTCCCAACCTGCGGGTCGTAAAACCGGCACAAGAGATTAATCAGCGAGCTTTTGCCGGCACCCGTGGCTCCTACGACGGCGACGGTGCGTCCCGGCGGAATGTCGATGTTTACACCGTGCAGCACCGGCAAGTCTGCTTTATAGCCAAAAGTTACGTCCAGAAAGCGCACGTGTCCGACAACCGGGGGAAGCTCGAAAGCGTCTTGGCTGTCTTTGACGCTAGGCTCCATGTCTAATAGCTCAAAAATACGGTCGATAGAGACCGTGGCAGACTGCCAGACATTGTAGACTTGACTCAGGTCGCGGATGGGCATAAAGAAGCGGGACATGTAGCGCAAAAAAGCATAGACTACGCCGATGGTCAGCGCGCCGCTTTGGATGCGAATGCCCCCGTACCAGACGACAATACATACGCCCAGCGTCGACACAATTTCCACGAGCGGGATAAAGGCCGAGTTAACCTGCGCTGCCTGCATATTAGCCTGCATATTGTCCATGTTTGTCGAATCGAAGTGCTGTGCATTGCGTTCCTCGCGCACAAAGGATTGCGTGACGCGCACACCGGAAATGCTCTCCTGTAGACTGGCATTCACCGTGGCGGCTTTGCGGCGCACATCGTGGTAAGCGCGCTGCATTTTGCCGCGAAACCCTGTCGCCACGAACCACAGCAAGGGGAAAGTAGTGAAAGTAAAGAGCGCCAGCCGCCAATCTAGGCGCACAAGGATAAATACAGTGCCGAGCAACGTAACAGCGTCATTAACGACATTAAGTATACCGGAAGAAACCAGCTCATTTAAGCTGTTGACGTCGTTAGTGAGGCGGCTCATTATTCGGCCTGCCTCGAGATTATCGTAGAAGGAAAGAGACAGCTTCTGCAGATGATTGAACATTTTCTGCCGCAGGGCGAAAATAACGTTTTGCCCCGCCCACGCAACAAAGAATGTCTGCCAGTACGAGCACACCCACCCAGCCACAAAAAGCGCGATATACACTAGGGCGATGCGTGTTACTCCTGCCGCCCGTGCCTCACCCGACAACCCAGCCTGATTAAGAATGTACCTGTCGATAACTACGGCCTCAAGGTAGGGCGCTACGAGGCCGGTGACTGTGACTAACAACATAAAGGCCAGCCCCGCCACCAAGTGCCAAGTATACGGTCGGACATAGGGCACTATACGCCGCAGCACCTTGGTTTCAACTTTAACTTCTACCGCATCGATATCGAGCCGCCCCATGGGACCCATAGGACCCCCTGCTCCGCCAACGCTGCCGCCGCCGCGCATTTACTCACCCCCCTTGTCTGTTTGATTCTGTGTGCTGTCCTGTTGTCTGAACTGCAGGTCATAAATCTCGCGGTAGATACCGTTTTGCGCAAGCAGCGTGTCGTGTGTCCCCTGCTCCACAATTTGTCCTTCCTGCAGAACGATGATTTGGTGGGCGCCCCGTACTGTAGACAGTCGCTGGGCAATAACAAAGGTGGTGCGGTTACGCATAACGGCCTGCAGTGCTCGCTGCATAGCTAATTCGGTTTCGCTGTCTACACTGGACGTAGCTTCATCGAGAATCAAGACGCGCGGGTCCATCAGTAAAGCCCGCGCCACAGCCACGCGCTGCTTTTGCCCTCCCGACAAACCGATGCCCCGCTCGCCGATTAAGGTGTTGTAGCCCTCGGGCAGCGAGAGGATAAAGTCGTGGATTTGTGCAGCTTTAGCGGCAGCGATAAGCTCGTGCTCTTTAGCGCCGGGACGGCCGTAAGCAATGTTATCCTTAAGTGAGGCAGAAAACAGGAAAGTCTCCTGCAGCACCATACCGATATTGGCGCGCAGGCTCTTTAGGGTCACATCGCGCACGTCCATGCCGTCTATGGTAATGCTACCTGCGGTTACATCGTAGAAACGCGGAATGAGATTGATTACCGTAGACTTGCCAGAGCCTGTGGTGCCAAGCAAAGCAATGATCTGGCCGGGCTTTGCGTCAATCGAGACATCGTCAAGCACGGAGGACTTTCCATCATACGAAAACGACACGCGGTTAAAGCGCACATGCCCAGCCGGACGCACCAGCTCTACCGCGCTTGGCTTGTCCCGCACATCACTTGCCGTGTCCAAAATGGTGTATACGCGCTGCCCCGCCGCTGCCGCTTGACTAGCCATATTGACTAGCCAGCCGAGCATACGTATGGGCATAACGAGCTGCATCAAGAGTGTCTGAAAAGCAATCATAGCACCTACAGAGAGCTCGCCAGCGATAACGCGGCTGCCGCCATACCACAGCACCACCGTGCTGCCGAGGCCGCCGAGAAAGGTCATCAGGGGGAAGTACAGGGCCCACAAACGCACCGTGGTGATGTTTAAGTCTAGGTAGCGCCAATTTTCGCGGCGAAAGCGCTCGATTTCGCGGTCTTCCTGCGCAAAGGCGCGCACTACGCGTACCCCGGCGATAGCTTCTTGCAGCACGGCAGTTATAGCGCCCAGCTGCTCTTGTATCTGCTTATAGCGCGGGCGCACAGTGGTCGCAAACCGCCAAATAGCGAAAACGAGCAGCGGAATGCTGACCATTGAAACTAATGCCAGACGAATATCCATCGTCAGGAGCAACGTCATGACGACAACAAGCGTCAGTGCGCTGCTCGTCAGACGCAAGATGCCGAAGCTCAGGAAACGGCGCAGCATTTCCACGTCGGCGGTAGCCCGCGACATCAGCTCACCGGTTTGGGCTTGGTCGTAAAAGCTAAAGGAAAGTGACTGCAGATGATGGTAGATGGCGTTACGCAGATCATAAATCGTACGCTGGGCAATCCACTCCATGCTGATGCGCTCAAGATAGCCAAAGGCCGAGCGCAGGACGGTAGCTAGAAGCAGTCCGAGCGCTACCCAACCAAGCAAGTGCCACCGTCCCGCTTGAAAAACCTCGTCCACTGTGAACCGAATCAGCATGGGTTGCACCGCTACCAGCCCCGTGCTCATGAAAACCATGCCGAGCGCGAGAGCTACACGCCACCTGTAAGGCTGCACTTGGCGCAGCAAACGGATTACAACTCCCATGGTGTCACTGCCTTTCTGCCGCTCCACGTCAAGCATATTGTATCGCTACGCTTATTTTTCGGCAATACAAGAAAAAACGCGCCGTGAGGCGCGGGGGTGCAGACCGCCGTGCAATGCCGTGAGCCGTGAGCCGTGAGCCCGCGTCTAATATCGCTCCCTATCCACCAGCAGTGCAGTCAGCACATAACTGATAACCGTCAGCACGATTGCGCCCCACACCGCCGTCCAAAAGCCTGCAATGTAGAAGCCGGGCACGAGAACTGCGGTGAGGCTGAGCATCAGGCCGTTGATGACGAGCGTCAGCAGCCCCAGCGTGAGGATGTTAAGGGGCAGCGAGAGGATAATCACGATGGGACGGACTATGGCGTTGACTATTCCGAGCACCAACGCCGCTATAGCTAGTGACTGGGTCGATGTGATGCTGATGCCCTGCACTAGGTACTCGGTGACTAGCCAGAGCCCGACACCGTTAAACAAAACGCGCAACAGGAACTTGTTTGGCATAGGCGTCTTAAGCCTCCTCCGGCACAATGACCCACGCTATGAGGTAAGCGATGACCCCGCCCATGCCCAAGGCGAAAAGCACCCACAATAGCCTGATTACCGTAGGATCAGTGTTTAGATACTCAGCCAAGCCACCGCATACTCCACCCAACATGCGCTGCGACCGCGAACGGTAAAGGCGCTTCTCCATATCCATAATCCCTCCGCTACCAATCTGTCTGCAGTATACTGCTATTCCACGGAAATTTCGACCTTTGCTTCCTCACTGTCTACTTCGACAATTTTCCCGGTAAGCCCTTGCTTGATTGCCTCCATCACAACTGCAAGGTCAATCCCACGCAGTTTTTCATCATGCACAAACTCAGGCACAAACTCAGGCACAAACTTAATTACTAGATCCATCGCTGCCTCGACTAAGGACATAGGCAAGTTCAGATTTACCTTGGTGCCCCCACTTTCCGTAACGCGCATGCGGAGCATCTTGCCACTGCTAGTGGAAACAACGTTTCCCGCGCTCTTGCCCTCTAGCGCCTGCAGGAGCTTCGTGGCCTCGTCAGGCGTAACCTTTCCCTCTTGCACCAGCCTAAGAATCTGCAGTCTTTCATTTTCCACAATTAACCCTCCCCTCAAGCCAATTCTATCCCTTTCCCTTGATGATGTCAACACATATATTAATTTTATTAACTCTCGGCTTAACTATCCAACTCAGAACAGGCGCACCCATATCCGCACGCCCCTTGCCTCTACGTCTACCAGCGTAAAAGTCCCCGCGCGGCGGGTACTGCGCCAAACACGGCGCATTCCTTCTATACCCCTGCTTGCTGTCTCCCGCCACTTGCGCGGGACATGTTTACGGCCAAAGAAGTAGTAGGCAGTCTCACCAATCTCCAGTAGCTCGTCCACAAGAAAGAGAGGCACAGGGAAAATCAGGGGGAGACGCCATGCTGCCGGTTTAACCAGAAACACCAAAAAGAAGTTTGGCAACCTAAACATTAGCGTAACGTGCGCAGCAATTTGACTGCGTCATCCGCATTAATCTCGCCGCGCGACAAAGCGTCTAAGACCTCTTTGCGCCGCGCTGAGGGGTCCGCTTGCGTACCCGAGCCCTCGGCCCCAAAGCCCATCGCTGCCAGTGCGCCGTCTAGTCGGTTTCGCACCGTGGGGTAAGAAATGCCGAGTTCTTTCTCTACCTCTTTAATGTTGCCCCGGCACTTCACAAACACCTCGAGGAAAACTTTGTGCTCAGGCGAAAGCGAGCAAAAGCGGCAGGGCTCAAAATTGCCCTCGATGCTAGTCGCACAACGATGACAATGAAGCTTAGTAACAAAAAGCCTGTCGCCGCAAATCGGGCACAACCCGGGAACTGGCTTACGCATGGTAGCCCTCCTTGTACGTGGAGTGGGAAGGGAGGATGTCGCACTCCTCCGTCCCTCCACGCCATCTCTACTTACAAGATAACACTTTCTTGCTCTTAAATCAATATACTTAAGGCCTAGATTAAAATAATTAATGCTGCTTTTGCCATCTGATGTCTTCGCCGACGAGCGTCACGGGTTCGCACATCTCAAGCAAGCGCGAGGCAATGCGCGGGCCATAGAGTTCGGCAATCTGCGGCGCGCCAAGGTTAGACGATACGACTAGCGGCAGGCTGTGGTTACAGCGAAAGTTGATGATGTCAAACAAGCGGTTGGTGACAAAATCGGTACTATGCTCAGCCCCGAGGTCGTCGAGAATCAGAACGCGCGCCTCTTTAGTGGCGGCCATAATACGGCTCTCGGACTGAGTGCTTTCCGGGTTAAAGGAATCCCGAATAGCCGCAATCAGGTCACTAAACACGACATACAGAGTGGGGACACTCGCTTCGGTGAGGCTGTTACAGATAGCACTCAGCAAAAAAGTCTTCCCTAAACCTACTCCGCCGGAAACAAACAAGCCTTTGTCGGCACGCCCTTCAAGCACGCGCGCCACAAAGGCTTGGCAACTTCGCAGGGCGTCGCGTGCGCACGTGCGTTCTGTTACTCCCTGCGGGGATTTCTTAGTCGTCGAGTACCACTTAAGCTCGAATTTGTCAAAGGTCTGCTGCCTGAGCTTACTAGGCAAGTTAGAGCTTGCCACAATACGGTCTAACTCGGCCTGCTGGCGGCAAACACACGGCGCGCCCTGAATATAGCCTTCATCTTGGCATGTCGCACACGCCCACTGCGGTTCCGCGTACTCAAGCGGAATGCCGTGACGCTCCAAATATAGGTGCCGGGCTTCCATAGTAGAGCGGACGGCTTTGTCGTCGCATTGTCCGGCCGCATAACGCTTAATCGCTTTCGCCACGTCCGTTTCGAGCTCCCTTAAGTGCGGATGAGCACTAAGCACCGCATCGCGCCGCGTCACGGCCTCCCACACTCGACTAAGCCCGCCGTTCTTAGTAGCCAACTCCGTCCATCCTCTCTTCAGCTTCGTTCCGTTTTATTCGGCGCAGCACTATTTCTGACTCATCGTAGGTAACAGAAGTTGAAGCTGACGACGCAGTTTGCACTGGGGACGCAGCCCGCTTGGTTTGTCCGCCCCGGCGAGCATGACGGCGCGCCTTATCGCGCCGATACTCCGCGGTGTCCTCTGTCGCCTGTTCGACAGTGCTGATGCCCTTAGCTTGCCAATTAAGTAGCACTTGGCGGATGTAAGGCATGCTCCTAGCCTGCACCTCGACGGCCACCGCGGCCGCTGCCAAGACCAGCTTACACCCATAGGCTTGCTCAAACTCCTGCGCTAGGGTAATCTCCGTCATGCTGAGTGGACGGCCAAACAACTTCTCTAGGTCAACCAGCAGCTTTCGCTCGGATTCAGGCTTAGCCTGCGGCGTCGGATTTGGGTCACACAGGGCGTACCCCTCTGCGGCAGGGATAAGCAGGCACATCTCCTGTAACCTAGCCCAAGCTTGGTGGCTTTCCTCCACCGACATGCCGAGTGGCTGACACACTTCGTCACCCCATTCCTTGGAGCAAGGATTGGGTATCTCGCCGCCTGACAAGTACTGCAGGAAGCAGTACAGCAAGGCCGCTTGCGGACCGATATGCGGCAAATACGCCGCCCACAGCTCATCGAAAATGACACTAAACCCCCTGCGCGCGCTAGCCCTATGTAAAGTGATACGGTCAGTGATCAAGAGCCTCGCCTCCTCAATCGCAATACAATGCAGGGGGCAAAAAAGACCATTCTGCCGCGACAAAATGGTTTGCCAGTCCTAACGACATAATTCGACGCCATCTCTGCTCTTCCTGCTCGCGGGGCGCAAGAAAGGATTACGAGTCGAAACGCAAAGTTGCCGCTAACCTTTCTGCGACAGCTTGCGTCATCCCTTTTACTGCGGCAAGCTCTTCGACTGAGGCCCGCCTCATCTTCTCTATCCCGCCAAAGTGCTTAAGCAAAGCCTGCCGCCTCGACGGGCCGATACCGGGGCAGGTTTCAAGCTGTGAAGCGCGCGCAGTCTTCTGGCGCAGCTGCCGATGAAAGCTCACAGCAAAGCGATGAGCCTCGTCGCGAATACGCTGCACAAGATAGCGCGCCTGGGAATCTCGCGGTAGCGCAACGGGTTCGGCACGGTGCGGCAGAAAAAACAGCTCTTCACTTTTAGCCAGCGATACTGCGTTTAGCTGCTCGTAGCCCTCTTGCCTGAGCGCGTCAAGTGCGGCGTTAAGCTGCCCCTTGCCGCCATCCACAATAATCAGGTCAGGCAACGAGGCGAACTTGGCATCCCCGGTGCGATGTGCCGCTAACCGACGTGTCAGCACTTCGTGGAGCGAGGCAAAATCGTTGGCACCCTCTACCCATTTGATGCGAAACCGACGGTATTCGGCTTTGGCAGGTAGACCTGCGTTAAAGACCACCATTGAACCGACCGACAGGGTGCCCTGAATGTGTGAGATGTCATAACACTCCACACGCTCCGATGGTGAAGGCAACCCAAGATAGTGCGCAAGTTCAATCAGCCCGCGCCGCGCAAGTTCGTTTTTGCCGTTAACCTGGCGCCAGCGCTCCTCTAGCACCTGCAGGGCGTTACGTGAAGCCAAAGCGGTAAGCGCTTTCTTGGCCCCGCGTTTTGGCACTACCAGCGTAGCCTTGCTGCCACGGCGGCGGGTAAGGACTTGCTCTAAATCCGGCAAATCACAAGGCTGGTCGTCCAAAACAATTTCCCGTGGGATAGACGGACCAAAGCTGTAGAACTGCGCCAGAAAAGCTGACAAAATCTCGCCTTTGCTTTGGTCGGCGGTGCCCGTTAAGAAAACCGTCTGGCGGCTGACCACTTTGCCCTCGCGCATATGGAACAGCGCCACACAGGCTTCGTCTAGGCTTTGCGCCACACCTACCACGTCGCGGTCTAAGAGCTCCGCTGCGTCAAACTTCTGGCGCTCTACGATTGCTTGGATAGCCCGCATCTGGTCCCTGAGGAACGCCGCCCGTTCAAAGTTCAGCGCCTGCGCCTCTTGCTCCATTTGCAGCTTCAGGCCAGTTAGCAGTGCATCGTGTTTGCCTTCCAGCAGCAGCTCTAGCCGTTTGACTATCTGACCGTACTCACTCGTTGTCACTGTGCCCAAACAGGGGCCTAAGCACTGCTTGAGGTGAAAGTGTAGGCACGGGCGTCCCGCAGAAACTCCAAAAGCTACTTCACGATTACAGGTGCGCAATGGGAAAATGCGCTTAAGTAATTTCTGTAAATCGCGCATGACCCCGCTGTGAGGATAAGGCCCGAAATAGCGAGCGCCGTCCTTTTCCACGCGTCGCACTACGCTCAGACGGGGGTAGTCCTCGGTTACGGACAAGCGCAAATAGGGGTAGTGCTTGTCGTCCTTGATGCGAATGTTGTAGTGCGGACGGAGCTCTTTAATCATGTTGCTCTCGAGCACCAAAGCCTCGCGCTCGGTGTCGGTAATGATGTACTCGAAGTCGCGCACCTTCTCCATCATGACGCGCGCTTTCGCTTCCTGCACGGCACCTGCTTGAAAATACGAACGGAGTCGCTGCTTTAGCGACTTGGCCTTGCCTACATAGATGACCGCACCGCGCTCATCCTTCATCTGGTATACGCCTGGGAGTTCAGGCACAAACACGAGCTTGTCGATACGGACTCACCTCCCGATTGGCGCATGGCGCATGGCACATAGCACATAGCACATAGCACATAGCACTTGGCACATAGCACTTAGGAGAGTGCCGCCAGCCGCCGGGCACCAGCCGCCAGCTCACAGCTTACAGCTCAAAGCTCACAGCTCACAGCTCAAAGCTCACAGCTCACAGCTCAAAGCTCACATCAAAGCTCACAGGTCACAGCTCACAGCTCACAGGTCACTAAACACGCAGCACGCGGGCGAGAAACTGACCGGTATAGCTACTAGGTGTGGCCGCGATGTCCTCGGGCGTGCCGAGCGCAATCACGCTACCGCCCATATTCCCGCCTTCAGGGCCGAGGTCAATGACGTAATCGGCGGTCTTAATGACATCGAGATTATGCTCTATAACCAGAACCGTGTCGCCCGCTTCCACTAAACGATTGAGTACGCCGAGCAGGCGATGAATGTCGGCAATATGTAGCCCCGTTGTCGGCTCATCGAGAATGTACAAGGTCTTGCCGGTGCTGCGCCGTGCGAGCTCGGTGGCTAATTTCACGCGCTGTGCCTCGCCACCGGACAGCGTAGTAGCAGGCTGACCCAAGCGAATATAGCCAAGACCTACGTCAGAGAGGGTTTGCAGCTTGCGCTCAATCCGGGGCACATTGGTAAAAAAGCCTAGCGCTTGGTCTACGGTCATATTGAGCACCTCGGCAATATTTAACCCTTTAAAACGCACTTCTAGGGTCTCGCGATTGTAGCGCTGCCCCTTACACACTTCGCAGGGCACGTAAACGTCGGGCAAGAAATGCATTTCAATGCGGATGATGCCATCGCCCTTGCAGGCCTCGCAACGCCCTCCCTTGGTGTTAAAGCTAAAGCGTCCCGGCTTATAGCCGCGTATTTTGGCCTCCTGAGTCTGCGTAAACAACTGGCGAACCAGCTCAAAAGTGCTGGTGTAGGTGGCGGGGTTAGAGCGCGGCGTCCGCCCAATGGGACTCTGGTCAATCTCAATAATCTTATCGATGTGCTGGAGTCCTAGGAGTTCCCGATGTGCCCCCGGCCTAGCTTTGGCCCCGCTTATCTCTTGCGCTAGGCGCTTGTAAAGGATTTCGTTGACGAGCGTGCTTTTGCCTGAGCCGGAAACGCCGGTAACGCAAACAAACACCCCGAGCGGAATGCGCACGGTGATGTTTCGCAGATTGTTTTCCGTCGCCCCTACCAGCTCCAGCCACTTGCAGTTGGGGTCGCGCCGCGATGATGGCACTTCGATCCCTTGGCGGCCACTCAAATAGTCGCCTGTAATTGAACTGGGATGCGCACAAATATCCGAGAGTTTGCCTTGCGCGATAATTTGCCCACCGTGCTCTCCCGCCCCCGGGCCGATGTCGATAATGTAATCCGCCTGGCGCATAGTTTCCTCGTCGTGTTCTACCACCAAGACAGTGTTCCCTAAATCACGCAAATCCTTGAGAGTCTTGACCAGTCGGGCATTATCGCGCTGGTGCAAGCCAATGCTGGGCTCATCCAAAATGTAGACAACCCCCATCAGGCTCGAGCCAATCTGTGTAGCCAGACGTATGCGCTGTGCTTCGCCGCCGGAAAGGGTGCCAGCCTTGCGAGAGAGTGTCAGGTAATCTAAGCCGACGTTAATTAGGAAATTAAGCCGGGCAGTTATTTCTTTTTGAATTTGCTTGGCGATAAGCTGCTCTTTCTCGGTTAACTCTAAGGCTTCGATAAACGCCAGTGCCGCCCGAATGTTAAGGGCGGTGACTTCGGCCACATTGCGGTCGCCTAGCAGCACCGACAACGCTTCGGGTTTTAGACGCGCTCCATGGCAATCGGGACAAGCCCGCGAACTCATGTAGTTCTCGAGCTCTTCGCGAATGTAATCCGAGGTCGTCTCTTTATAGTTGCGGTTGATCATGGCTACTACGCCCTTGAAATACGTATGGTGGGTGTGGGTCCGCCCATTGCCGGCATCGTAGACCAAAGTAATTTTCTTGCTGGCGTCGCCGCTTAGTAGGAGATCAACCTTTTCGCGCGGCAATTCGTCGAGCGGCAAGTCAGGGTTAAGGTCGAAGTTTTTGTCTAAAGCGGCGTAGAGCTGAGGGTAGTAATTGCTGCTGCTACTAGCCCACGGCGCGACAGCGCCGTCGTTTAGCGATTTGCGCCAATCGGGAATAACCAAGGCGGGGTCGACTTCGAGATGCGAACCGAGGCCGCCGCAAGTGGCGCACGCGCCAAAAGGGGAGTTAAAGGAGAATAGGCGCGGCGAGATCTCGCCAAAGCTAAAGCCACATTCCGTGCAGGCCAAGCTAAGGCTGTAGAGAGTATCCGCACCGTCTACCGGGGCGATTATGACCAAGCCACCGGAAAGGCTCGTAGCTGTTTCCAAGGAGTCAGCCAAGCGCGAACCGATATCCCCCCTGAGCACCAGCCTGTCCACCACTACCTCGACGTTGTGCGCTTTGGTCTTTTCTAGTTCGATGTTTTCGCTGAGCTCTTTAATTTCACCGTCGATGCGCGCCCGCACATAACCCGCGCGACTCAGTTCGTCTAGTGCTTTGACATGTTCGCCTTTCTTGCCTCGGATGACGGGCGCGAGCACCATGATGCGCGTGCCTTCCGGTAATTGCAGCACTTGGTCTACGATTTGGTCGACCGTCTGCTGAGCAATAGGGATACGACAATGTGGGCAGTAAGGTCTGCCCACGCGCGCAAACAAAAGGCGCAGGTAGTCGTAAACCTCGGTTACCGTGCCCACGGTGGAGCGAGGGTTGCGGCTGGTGGTTTTTTGGTCGATAGAGATGGCAGGCGACAGCCCTTCGATATAGTCGACATCGGGTTTATCCATGCGTCCGAGAAATTGGCGCGCGTATGCGGACAGCGACTCCACATAGCGCCGCTGCCCTTCCGCGTAAATCGTATCAAAGGCCAGCGAGCTTTTGCCTGAGCCGCTGAGCCCGGTAATTACCACAAGCTGGTCGCGCGGGATATCCACGTCGATGTTTTTTAGATTATGCTGCCGCGCACCGCGGACCGATATATACTTTTGCACCTAGACTCGCTGCCTCCCTATAGGTGTGTCCTCTAGCATTATAGCATAAGGAGGGGGCAAACGTATATTCGGGAGGCGAAAGGGGGCTATCCGCTACCCGCTTTCCGCTTTGCTGGGGGGCTTGCAGCGCTTAGCTAGGGAGGCGAGGTGGTTTCTATGCCGGGATTAGCCCGCCGCGAGAGCGGCACAGGCTACTACCCTGTGATGGCACGTGGCGCCAATCGCGT
>QLUS01000030.1 GCA_018725535.1 Bacillota bacterium | reverse complement strand
CACCATCAAAGGAGGTGCCCACAATGATCGACCGCTACACCGTCCCGGAGATGTCTCGCCTGTGGGACGCAGAAGAGAAGTTTGCGCGGTGGCTCGAAATTGAGATTCTCGCGTGTGAGGCGTGGAGCGAGCTTGGGGTTATTCCCCCGAGCGACGTCGCGATGATCCGCGCGCGCGCTAAGTTTTGCGTTGCGCGCATCGATGAACTAGAGCGGGAAACCAATCACGATGTAGTGGCCTTTACGCGGTGCGTGAGCGAATCGCTGGGGCCAGAGAAAAAGTGGGTGCATTACGGCCTTACCTCTACCGATGTGGTGGACACCGCGCTAAGTCTGACCATTGTGGCGTCACTAGACCTTGTTGTCGCCAAAATGCTGGAGTTACGCGATATCTGCGCCACACAGGCGCGCCGCCACAAGTATACCCTGATGATGGGACGCACACACGGCGTGCATGCCGAGCCGACCACGTTTGGTCTTAAGCTCGCGGTCTGGTACGCGGAAATAGAGCGCCACCTCGAACGCCTCGCCGCCGCGCGCGCCACTATGGCCGTAGGCAAGCTCTCGGGCGCAGTGGGTACTTATGCCAATATTGACCCGTTTGTAGAGGCCTATGTATGCAGCCGCCTCGGGCTCACACCCGCCAAAGCGGCGACACAGACGCTGCAGCGCGACCGCCACGCCGTTCTCATCTCGACCCTAGCCATAGTGGGCTGTTCGCTGGAGAAGTTTGCGACCGAAATACGCGCTCTGCAAAAGACCGAAACGCGCGAAGTAGAAGAACCCTTCACTGCGGGGCAAAAGGGCAGTTCCGCCATGCCCCACAAACGTAACCCCATTATGAGTGAACGCATCGTCGGTCTTGCGCGGGTCCTGCGGGGCTTCGCCCTTACCGCCATGGAAAACGTGGCACTGTGGCACGAGCGCGACATTTCGCATTCTTCGGCTGAGCGCATAATAATCCCAGATAGCTTTCAACTCCTGTACTACATGCTCGGCGTGCAGTGCCGTATCTTACAGGGGCTTAATGTCTACCCCGACCAGATGCTCGCCAATATGGAGCGGTCTTTTGACCTTATGTACTCGCAGCAGGTATTGCTTAAGCTGATTGAGTCTGGCATGTCGCGTGAAGCGGCCTATGACCTAGTGCAGCGCCTAGCCATGCGGGCGTGGAGGGAAGGCGTGAGCTTTAAGGCGTTAGTCCTAAGTGAGCCGGAGATTACAGCTCGCTTAGATAATGCGGGACTTGCGCGCCTGTTCGATATCTCCGCCCACACCGGGCACGTCGACACCATTTTCTCGCGCCTAGGGCTATAGAAAGAGGGAGGTGCCACATGGAAAAACGTGCTCTGCTTTATTCTGGCAAAGCCAAAGACGTGTATGCCACCGACGACCCGAGTCAATGCATTGTGCATTTTCGTGACTCCGCCACAGCTTTTAACGCGCAAAAGAAAGGCGAAATCGCCGACAAAGGGCGTCTCAACAACCTTATTTCGAGTCACTTTTTCCATTTACTTGACCAACGCGGTGTGGCGACGCATTTTGTGCGCACACTTGCTCCCTGTGAGATGCTAGTTAAGCGCCTCGACATCATTAAGGTCGAAGTCGTAGTACGCAATATCACGGCAGGCTCTCTAGCGAAGCGTCTTGCGGTTGCCGAAGGGATGCCTGTCAATCCTCCGGTGCTTGAGTACTATTTTAAGGACGATGCCTTAGGCGACCCCTTGGTAAACGACAGTCATATCCTCGCTTTCGGCTGGGCCAGCGCCGCCGAGCTCAGCATTATGGCCGCCGGTGCGCTACGCATCAACGACATTCTCGTCCCCGCGCTCCGTAAACTCGATATCTTGCTTGTGGATTTTAAACTCGAGTTTGGACGCGTTGCGGGGCGCGTTATCTTAGGTGACGAAATTTCGCCGGATACCTGTCGCTTTTGGGACGCTAATACCCTCGCGCATCTAGACAAAGACAGGTTCCGCCGCGACCTCGGAGGCGTAGCCGAAGCCTACCAAGAGATTTACCGTCGACTAAAGGGAGGAACGCCAAATGTATAAGGCCAAAATTTGGGTAACACTGCGCCAAGGTATACTTGACCCAGCTGGGCAAGCTGTGCAAAAAGGCCTACACAGCCAGGGCTTTGGTGGAGTGCGCGACGTGCGCATGGGCAAATTTATGGAGTTAGTACTCGATGCCACGAGCGAACGCGAAGCGGCTGGCTTAGTGCGCGAGACCTGTGAGCGGTTACTCGTCAATCCAGTGATGGAGGACTATACCTTTACACTTGAGGTCCATGGATGAGGTTTGGCGTAGTGGTCTTTCCTGGCTCGAATTGTGACATCGATTGCTACCACGCTGCCAAAGAGATACTAGGGCAACCCACCGATTATGTGTGGCACGAAACGAGTGACCTGTCCTCCTATGACTGCATTGTCTTGCCGGGGGGCTTTTCCTACGGCGACTATTTGCGCCCGGGAGCGATCGCCCGCTTCGCCCCGGCGATGCAAGCCGTAGCCGAGGCAGCGGGGCGCGGCAAGCTCGTGCTCGGTATCTGCAACGGGTTTCAAATTCTACTTGAGGCAGGTCTTTTGCCTGGGGCGATGCGACGCAACGACCATCTGCAGTTTCGCTGTGAAACCCGCCACCTGCGCCTAGAAAACAACACCACTCCCTTTACTCACCTGGGTGAGCGGGGCCAGATCTTGCGTTTGCCTATCGCCCATGCCGACGGTAATTACTATATTGACGAGCTCGGTCTCGCCGAGCTTAAGCGCAACAACCAAATTGTGTTGAGGTATTGTGACGCCGAGGGTCAGCCGACCGCGAGCGCTAACCCTAACGGAGCACTAGAGAATATTGCTGGCATCGTCAACAGGCGCGGCAATGTGTTTGGTCTGATGCCGCATCCTGAACGCGCGCTGGAAAACATCACTGGCGGTACAGACGGCCAGCTCGTGTGGACTTCGATTCTCAAGTGGTGGGAGGGCAACCATGCTTAAGCATTATCTCGAGCCGCAGGACATGCACTCGGCACAAAGAATGGGCCTCAAAGAGCTGGAGTGGGAGCTCGTGCTAGAAAAACTCGGTCACACCCCTAATCTCACTGAGCTCGGCATGTTTGCCGTGATGTGGAGTGAGCATTGTAGCTATAAACACAGTAAGCTGGCCTTGCGCCAGTTCCCCACCACCGGCCCCCGCGTCCTCGTGGGCCCCGGGGAAAACGCCGGCGTAGTAGATATTGGCGACGGACAGGCGGCAGTCTTCAAAATCGAAAGCCACAACCACCCCTCCGCCATCGAGCCTTACCAAGGCGCGGCTACCGGTGTGGGTGGCATCGTGCGCGACGTATTTGCGATGGGGGCAAGGCCGATTGCGCTCCTTAATAGCTTGCGCTTTGGCGAGCTCGACTCCGCGCATCAGCGCCACCTGTTTTCGGGCGTCGTATCAGGGATCTCGGGCTACGGCAACTGTTTAGGTATCCCCACCGTGGGGGGCGAGGTGTATTTTAACCAGAGCTATACCGGCAATTGCTTGGTCAACGCCATGTGTGTGGGGCTAATATCGCACGACAAGCTCGCGCGCGGCAAAGCGGCGGGACTCGGCAACCGCGTGCTGCTTATCGGGGCACTCACCGGGCGCGACGGCATCCATGGTGCCACTTTTGCCTCAGAAGAACTAAGCGACAGCTCTTCCACCAAGCGCCCCATGGTGCAAGTCGGCGACCCATTTATGGAGAAACTTTTAATCGAAGCCTGCCTTGAACTTATCGACAGAAAGGTTATCGTGGGCATGCAAGACCTCGGCGCGGCAGGGCTTACTTCGGCCAGCAGTGAAATGGCGGCGCGTGCCAGCACAGGCGTGGAAATAGACGTCGCCTGCGTGCCTCGCCGCGAACCCCACATGAGCCCCTACGAAGTGATGTTGTCGGAATCACAAGAACGTATGCTCCTAGTGGTTGAGCCGTCGCGCGTTGCGGAAGTGGTGGCGATTTGCAACAGATGGGGGCTCTCTGCCACCGACATCGGCGTAGTGACCGATACCGGCGCGGTGCGAGTGCTAGACGGCTCCGAAGTCGTGGCAGAAGTGCCGGCACAGGCGCTCGCCTCTGCCGCTCCGGTGTACACTCCTGCCATGCAGGTGCCGTCGTGGCAAGCCGACGTGCAAAAGCTAGACCTCGACACCGTGCCCTTGCCCGCAGACTACAGTCAAATTTTGCTCGCCCTGCTCGGGTCGCCGACCATCGCCAGCAAAGAGTGGGTTTATCGGCAATACGACTATCAGGTACGGGGCGACACAGTAGTCCTCCCAGGTTCTGATGCCGCCGTACTGCGCATTAAGGGCACACCTAAGGGTTTGGCTATCAGTGTGGACTGCAATAGCCGCTACGTTTACCTCGACCCCTTCCGAGGCGGTGCCATTGCCGTAGCCGAGGCCGCCCGCAACTTAGCGGTAAGTGGTGCTGAACCGCTGGCTGTCACCAACTGCCTCAATTTTGGCAATCCCGAAAAGCCGGAGATTTTCTACCAATTCCATCAGGCCATCGCCGGTATGGCCGAGGCTTGCCGGGCACTCGAGACGCCGGTAACCGGCGGTAACGTCAGCCTGTACAACGAAACAAACGGTAAGGCAATCTATCCCACGCCTACGGTAGGGATGGTCGGACTGCTTACCGATGTTACTAAGCGCGTCACCTCGGGATTTAAGCAACCTGGTGACGTGGTGTTACTCTTAGGCGACACTCATGACGAGCTCGGTGGTAGCGAGTACCTTAAAGTGGTGCACCAACTAGAGCGCGGCGCTCCGCCGGCTCTCGACCTAGTGCGGGAAAAGGCCCTGCAGAAACTATTAGTCGCGGCGGCGGATGCTCGGTTACTTGCTTCGGCGCACGACTGTTCGGAAGGCGGTCTAGCCGTAGCTTTGTGCGAGTCAGCTTTCCCCTTAGGGTTCGGCGCCGATGTGACGCTCGAAAATGTCAATCAGATACGCCTAGACGCGTTCCTGTTTGGCGAGTCACAGTCGCGCGTTGTTGTAACTACTGCACCAAGCTCCTTAGCCGCTTTGAAAGACCTGTGCGAGCAGTATAATGTACCCTGCAGAGAGTTAGGGCGAGTATCTCGTGACACAGTCGTAGTCCGCGTTGATAGCACCACCGTCATTGATTTGCCGACAGAAGATTTAGCTAGAGCCTGGAAAGGAGCTATCCCGTGCCTTATGTCGCAGTAGACGGCAAACTCAGGGAAGAGTGCGGCGTGCTTGGTCTCTACGGGCGCGGTCTCGATGTGGCCCGCCTTGGTTATTTCGGCCTTTTCGCTCTGCAGCACCGCGGGCAAGAGAGCGCCGGCCTAGCTGTTACTAACGGTAAGGAAATCAAGGCGCACAAGGGCCTTGGTTTAGTAGCCGAGGTCTTTACGGAAGGAGACATCGCATCCTTAAGCGCCATAGACGCGCATATCGCAGTGGGCCACGTGCGTTATTCCACTGCCGGCGGCGGCGGCTTAGCTAACAGTCAGCCCCTCGTGGCAAGTCACCTCCGGGGGCACGTTGCGCTTGCGCATAACGGCAACTTAGTGAACAGTGACAAGCTACGGGAAGAGCTAGAGGGCCAGGGAGCCATCTTTCATACTACCAGCGACACTGAAGTAATTTTAAGCCTTATGGCGCGGTACCGCCAGAGCGGCAACGAAAACGCCTTAGTGCAAACACTCACTCACGTGCAGGGAGCCTACAGCCTAGCGCTCGGCACGGACACAGAGCTGATCGGCGTACGGGACCCGTACGGTTTTCGCCCGCTATGCCTCGGGCAAATAGGCAATGAGGGATATGTGCTGGCTTCGGAAAGTGCAGCGATTGATGCGTTAGGCGGCGAGTTTCTGCGCGATATCCAGCCTGGCGAAATAGTGGTTATCGACGAGCGCGGCGCAAGATTTAGGCGCTTCGCGGAAAGTCCTGTTTCCGCCTGCGTTTTTGAGTACATCTACTTTGCCCGCAATGATAGCACCATTGATGGGCTAAATGTCTACCGCGCGCGCCAAGAACTAGGGAGGCAATTAGCTAAAGAGCATCCTGTAGCGGCAGACATCGTCATATCTGTGCCTGACTCCGGCACTCCGGCAGCCCTAGGGTATGCCGCAGCCGCGAATTTGCCCTATGCCGAGGGCCTAGTTAAAAATCGCTATGTCGGGCGCACGTTTATTGAGCCCGGGCAGGCGCTGCGTGAACTCAAAGTTAGGCTAAAACTTACCGCCAACACTGAGGTTATCGCGGGCAAGCGCGTCGTCATGGTCGACGATTCAATTGTGCGCGGCACAACCACGCAAATCCTAGTTAAGCTGCTGCGCCAGGCGGGAGCCAGCGAGGTGCATGTGCGCGTGAGCTGCCCCCCCTACGTGAGCCCCTGCTATTTTGGCATTGACACGCCATCGAGTGCGGAGCTCGTGGCCGCCCGCTGTGGCGTACAGGAGATGTGTGCTCTCCTTGGCGCGGATAGTCTCGGGTTCTTAAGTCTCGTCGGCACATTAGCCGCCCTCTCCCCAGCGCAAGCACCCGCTTGCGTCAGTTGCTTTACAGGTGTGTATCCCATGTCCATAGCCAAGTTGAAAACTGAAGCTGACCTGAACCGCAAAGCAGACGATTGGGGTGATGTCCGTGGATAAGAATAAGAGCTTGACATATCGCGATGCGGGGGTAGACGTCGAAGCAGGGCATAAGGCGGTGGAGCTTATGCGCGGGCATGTTCGCGCTACTTTTCGCCGCGAGGTGATGGGGGATATTGGGGGCTTTGGCGGCCTATTCGCCTTGGGTAAGTATGACGAACCGATATTAGTCTCCGGCACAGACGGGGTAGGCACCAAGCTCAAGGTAGCCTTTATGCTCGATCGCCACGACACCGTAGGCGTTGACCTCGTGGCCATGTCGGTTAACGATATTTTGGTCTCAGGCGCCGAACCGTTGTTTTTCCTAGACTACATCGGCGTGGCTCGCTTAGACCCCGTGCAAGTGGCTGAAATCGTAGCGGGAGTTGCCAAGGGATGCCAAGCGGCGGGGTGCGCGCTGTTAGGCGGCGAAACGGCCGAACTGCCTGACCTGTATAGTGCAGGAGAATACGACCTAGCCGGGTTTGCCGTGGGTGTCACTGAGAAAAAGCGCATCGTTGACGGTAGCACGATTAAGCAGGGCGACGTGCTGATAGGACTCCCCTCCAGCGGGCTACACAGCAACGGTTACTCCTTAGCGCGGAAACTCGCGTTTGAGATAGGCGGGTTTACTTGTGCTGATGTGCCGCAGGAGTTAGGCGTGACGGTAGGCGACGAGCTTCTTCGCCCGACGCGCATTTATGTGCGACAGGTATTGCCATTAGTCCAAACGGGCTTAATTAGGGGCATGGTGCATATTACGGGCGGCGGGTTTATCGACAATATTCCGCGTGTACTGCCCGCTGGCCTTGGTGTGGAAATAGAGCGTGGGAGTTGGCCCGTTTTACCCGTCTTTGGCTGGCTGAAAGAGCTTGGGCAGGTGGCGGTGGCCGAAATGTTCCGCACTTTTAATATGGGCATCGGGTTTGTCTTAGTTGTGGCGGAGTCAGATGTGGCGGAAGTGCGAGCGCGTCTGATTGAGCTCGGAGAGGCGAGTTACGTCATCGGCAAGGTCATCGCGGGGGAGGGTGTTTCCCTTGTCTAGGGAGACCTCGGCGCTGCCCCTGCGCTTAGCTGTCTTAGTTTCCGGCAGCGGGACAACGCTACAGGGGTTGCTTGACGCGATAGACGCTGGCAAGTTGCAGGCGGAGATTGTAGCAGTTGTCAGTTCACGGCGCGAGGCGTATGCCCTAGAGCGCGCACACCGCCGCAACATCCCGACACACGTGCTTAGACCGCGCGACTTTCTGACCGCTAAAGAGCACGATGCCGCACTAGCCAAAACCCTGCGGGAAGTTAGCCCTGACTTGATTGTTTTGGCGGGGTACATGGTTGAGGTAAACGACGTCACGCTAGGCGCGTTTCACGGACGGATAATGAACATCCATCCGAGTTTGCTGCCAGCGTTTGGCGGGCGAGGCTTCTATGGCCAGCGCGTGCACAAGGCAGTTTTAGACGCTGGCTGCAAAGTCAGCGGAGTTACGGTGCACTTTGTAGAAGCCGAAGTAGACGGCGGGCCAATCATCCTGCAAGCGGCAGTCGAGGTAGAAGACGCAGACACCTGCGAAACGCTTGCGGCAAGGGTAAACGAACTGGAAAGACGGCTCTACCCTAGGGCCATTCAGCTCTACGCCGAGGGCAGGCTCTGTCAAGTAGGTCGCAGGGTAAGAATTCTTAAGTGAGGTGGGGTTAATGCAGTCTAGACGAGCACTGCTTAGCGTATGGGACAAGACGGACCTAGTGCCGTTTGCGCGCGGTCTGGTTGATTTAGGGTTTACAATTATCTCGAGCGGCGGCACGGCAGAGCATTTGCGCCAAGCAGGGGTTATGGTGACTGGCGTAGAACAGGTGACAGGCTTTCCCGAAATCATGGCCGGACGAGTAAAAACCCTGCATCCCGCTATTCACGGCGGCATTCTGCTCCGCCGCGATTGTGCTCTAGATGCGGTACAGGCGGCTAGTCTAGGTATTCTCCCCATTGACCTAGTTTGTGTCAATCTTTACCCGTTTGCGGCGACGATAGCGCGGCAACACACCCTAGAGGAAGCAATTGAGAACATCGATATCGGTGGGCCTACGCTGATTCGCGCGGCCGCCAAGAACCACGCCTTTGTGACTACAGTGACTAACCCTAAGCAATACGAGCCGGTTTTGGACGAGTTGCGCACGCAGGGCGAAGTAGGCGCGGCTCTGCGCTCGCGCCTAGCGGTCGAGGCTTTCTTTCATACCGCTCATTATGACGGTACAATTAGTTTGTACTTTCACCAGGCCTATGGAGTGCCCGGGTTCCCCGCAGAAATGGCTTTACCTATGCAACTCGCGGCTCAGCTCCGTTACGGTGAAAACCCCCACCAACAAGGCGCATACTATCTCTACCCTTGCGCCAAGGCGGGGTTAGCGGGTATGCGGCAGCTGCAGGGGAAAGAATTGTCTTACTGCAATATTAACGACGTAAGTGCCGCACTGCGGGTGCTTAGCGAGTTTTCGCAACCCGCGGCTGTAGCCATTAAGCACACTAATCCCTGCGGGGTAGCCGTAGGCGATTCTCTCTCTGCCGCTTACGCTAAAGCCTACGCCTCAGATAAGATGTCCATTTTCGGCGGTATTGTCGCGCTTAACCGCGAGGTTGACTTAGAGACTGCCAGCTTGCTCGGTGAGACGTTTCTCGAAGTGGTAGTTGCGCCAAAGTTTTCGGGAGCGGCGGCAGATTTCCTCAGCAAGAAGAAAAACCTGCGGCTACTTGAGGTGAGTCTAGAGCGACATGACGGAAGACTGCCTGATTGGGATATGCGTCGCATTGACGGCGGCTACCTCGTGCAGACACAAGATTCAATCGGCTCTACGCGCTACTGGCGCGTCGTCACTTCCGCCATGCCGACCGACAGCGAGCTCGACGATTTGAAACTGGCTTGGAGAGTCGTGCGGCACGTTAGCTCTAACGCCATTGTGGTGGTCAAGGACGGCGCCACCGTGGGTATTAGCGGCGGTCAAACCAATCGCATTGACGCCGCAGTGCAGGCCATACAGCGCGCGGGAGAGAAGGCGCGCGGCGCAGTGCTCGCCTCGGATGCGTTTTTCCCGATGCCGGACGTCTTAGAGCAGTGTGCGGCAGCGGGTGTGGCGGCGGTCATTCAGCCCGGCGGCTCGATACGGGATAGTGATTCGCTTGCCGTAGCCGAACGGGCAGGGATAGCCATGCTCTACACAGGCGAAAGGCATTTTCGGCATTAGTTAAGGGGGGCTGAATGTGCGTGTTTTACTCTTGGGCAGTGGCGGTCGAGAACACGCCTTGGCTTGGAAAATAGCCGCAAGTCCTTTGTTTACCGCGCTGTACATAGCTCCGGGGAACCCGGGCACAGCGCTCTTTGGCGAAAATGTCGAGTGCGACATCTTAGACCCCGCTGCCGTTACAGAACTTACGCGGCGGCTGCAAATCGACTTGTTGGTTGTCGGGGGAGAGGCGCCGCTCGCGGCGGGCGTAGCCGATGCTGTAAGGTATGATTACCCAGCTTGCGCAGTGTTTGGCCCGGGCAAAGTGGGCGCAGAGCTCGAGTGGAGCAAGGCCTATGCCAAGGACTTTATGCAGAAGTACGGCTTACCCACCGCAGAGTACAGATGCTTTGCCACGGCGGCAGAAGCTCGCGCCTATTTGATTACCGCTCCGCTGCCCGTAGTAGTTAAAGCCGATGGCCTAGCGCAAGGCAAGGGCGTCGTTATAGCCAAGACACGAGCGGAGGCCCTCGTTGCGCCCGACCACATGCCTGTGGAGGGGCAAGTTATTGTCGAAGAGTATCTTGTTGGGCGCGAGGCGTCCGTATTTGTGCTGACCGACGGGCAGCGCTGCCACGTGTTACCAGCGACAGAGGACCACAAGCAGCTCTATGACGGCGACACAGGCCCGAATACCGGCGGCATGGGCGCTTACAGCCCGGTAGCTTACTGGAGCACAAAACTGCAGGCTGAAAGCGAGACTATTGCTTTGCGCACGCTTGCGGGGCTTAAGGCCGAAGGCGTGGACTATCGCGGCGTGATTTTCCTTGGGCTAATGGTGACGGCGAGCGGCATCAAGCTACTAGAATTTAACGCGCGCTTTGGCGACCCCGAGTGCCAGGTCCTTATGGTTAAACTCGCGAGCGACATCTTGCCCTATCTCCATGGTGCGGCGCGAGGCGAACTGCCGCCTGACCCCCTAGAGTGGAGCCAAGCACATGTCGCGCTGGTGGTGGCGTGTGGGGGGGGGTACCCCGAGGCTCCTTCGCGCGGCCTGCCAATTACGGGCATCGCGGAGGCGGAAGCCGCAGGCAGCTTGGTGTTTCACGCGGGCACAGCCGTAAGCGACGGGCGACTGGTAACTAACGGCGGGCGTATCCTTAATGTTGTCGACAGCGGCGAGACTCTGGCATTAGCGCTCGATAAAGCCTACAATGGGCTTAAATTCATCAGTTTCCCCGGTATGCACTATCGGCGAGATATTGGCAGGCGAAAGGACGGATGACGATTTTGGAAGCGCGTGTTGCGGTAATTATGGGCAGTACTTCGGATTGGCCAGTTATGCAGGAGGCTTGCCGCATTCTGCGGGAGCTAGATGTGCCTTACATCGCTAAAGTAATCTCCGCCCACCGCACGCCGGAGTTGATGGCCGAGTTTAGCAAATCGGCCACCGACACAGGTATCAAAGTTATTATTGCGGGTGCCGGCGGTGCGGCGCACCTCCCCGGCATGGTCGCGAGCCACACACTGCTCCCGGTCATAGGCGTGCCTATCCCGACCGAGCATTTACGGGGGCTAGACTCGCTGCTTTCTATTGTGCAGATGCCAGCAGGAGTGCCGGTTGCCACTGTAGCTGTGGGCATAGCAGGCGCAAAAAACGCGGCGCTCCTAGCGTGCCAGATGCTAGCTCTGGAAGATGAAGCCCTGCGGGAAAAGCTGGCGGTACGGCGCGTTGCTGCCCGTGAACAGGTTCTAGGCGCACATTTGGAGCTACTGCCATGAACAAGAATTTGCGCACCGTACGCCTCGGCGAGACAATTGGCATTTTGGGCGGAGGGCAGCTCGGGCGAATGACGGCCATGGCCGCCAAACAAATGGGTTACCGCGTCGTGTGCCTCGACCCACAGCCTAACTCGCCTTGTGGTCAGGTCTGCGACCTGCAAATCGTAGGCTCGTTTGACGATTACAGCGCCGCGCGCGAGCTTGCCCTACAGAGTGACGTCTTGGTCTACGAGTTTGAGAGCATCAGCGCCGCGGTAGTGGCGGAGCTAGAGCAGGAGTTTCATGTGCCGCAGGGCAGTCGCCTGCTCGAGATTACCCAAAACCGCATCAAAGAGAAGGCGCATCTACTGCAAAGTGGCTTCCCTGTGGTGCCCTACCGCGTAGTCGGGAGTAGCGCAGAACTTGCACAGGCGGCTGCAGAACTGGGGTATCCCGTGGTGCTTAAGTCAGCCATCGGCGGCTACGACGGTAAAGGCCAAGCGGTGCTCACGTCGCCCGCGGATTTAGCGGGTGTGGCGGTGAGCGGCCCGGTCGTGCTGGAGAAGTTCTTGGCGCTCAAGGGCGAAGTTTCTGTTGTGGTCGCCCGTGGCGCAAACGGCGAATGCGCCGCCTTCCCCGTGGGGGAAAATGTGCATCGCGGAAACATCCTGCACACAACCGTGGTTCCCGCGCGCCTTAGCGCTAGTCTAGAAAAGCAAGCCACACAGCTCGCTCTTTGTATCGCCGATTCCCTCGGTGCGGTTGGATTGCTGGCGGTAGAAATGTTCGTCACCGAGGGAGGCATTATCATTAACGAATTAGCGCCACGCCCCCATAACTCCGGTCACTATACGCTTGGGGCCTGCTATACCTCGCAGTTTGAGCAGTTTGTGCGCGCGGTGTGCGGTCTCCCGCTTGGGCCTACTACACTGCTTTATCCCGCCGTAATGGTTAACATTCTAGGCGAGCATATCGCCGCCCTTATGCCTCGCATCGCCTCCCTGCCCCCCGAGGTCAAAGTTCATCTCTACGGCAAAAGCGGCGCACCCGTGCCTCGCCGCAAAATGGGGCATCTCCTTTTGAGGAGTGATGCACCGGACGAAACTGTGGCGTGGGTGGAGGAGATGTTGGGGATTGGGGGTAATCGTGAATCATGAATCTTGAACTACTGGGTGGCCATCCGCGCCCCACATCCCCCACAAAGGAGGCCCCCATGCAATTCACCAAAATGCACGGTTTGGGAAACGACTTTATCGTCGTCGATATGTTTGAAGATCAGCAAATCGCTGACCTTAGGGCGTTAGCGCAGGTGATTTGTCAACGCCACTTCGGTGTGGGCGCGGACGGATTGGTGTTAGTGCATCCCTCGCAAAACGCTGATTGCCGTATGCAGATCTTTAATGCTGACGGCAGCGAAGCCGAGTCCTGCGGCAACGCTTTGCGCTGCGTGGCGAGATTTATGCAGTTGAAAGGGCGCGTCGATGGCACACGAATCAAAATCGAGGCACCAGCTGGCATGTATGACGCCGAAATTGTGTCGCTCGCGAGTGGCGAGCAGTTGATTAAGGTCGATATGGGTGCACCCTTACTCGCTCCTGCAGCCATCCCCGCCTTGTTCGCGGCCGAAGGCCCGGTGGTCGACTTGGCATTGTCCACCCCCTATGGCGATTTTCGCGGGGTGTTAGTCAATAGCGGTGTGCCTCATGTAGTTATATTTGTCCCCGATCTTGCCGCTATAGATTTTGTCTCCGCCGGGCAAGCAATCGAAAAACATCCTCTATTCCCACACGGCATCAATGTAGACTTTGTACATGTCCATAGCCGAGACCACCTAAAGGTCAAGGTGTGGGAACGCGGCGCGGGCGCGACGCTTGCCTGCGGCACGGGAGCTGCCGCTGTGGTTGTGGCAGCACACCTCACAGGCCGCTCTGACCGTCGTCTAACCGTAGCCCTTCCCGGGGGCGAGCTGTTCATGGAATGGGCAGAAGAATCCGGCCATGTCTTTATGACCGGTCCCGCCGTGGTCGCGTTTACCGGTCAGTGGAGTGTTGGCGAAGAATAGATTGGCCTAGCTGTTGAGCACCCCTGCGGGAAAATGTATACTTAAGCGGCAGCACTACTTGCAGGTCAAGTAGTACATTTGATGTAGGAAAGGCGGCGTGCATAGGGTTGGTAGAGATATTGCAGGGGCTATTTGCAGGCGTAGGCGGAATCACGTGGCAACATCTGGTGATGTGGGCCTTGGGTCTGCTCCTAATTTACCTAGCTGTGGCGAAAAACTATGAGCCTCTTTTGCTGGTGCCCATAGGTTTTGGCGCGATTATGGCCAATGTCCCCTTCTCGGGTGCCATAGGCGAGGGTGGTCCGCTGACACTGTTGCTCGAGGCGGGGGTGTTAACGCAGCTGTTTCCCATCCTTATCTTCGTGGGTGTGGGCGCAATGTGCGACTTTGGTCCGCTTTTGCGTCGCCCCGAAGTGATGCTGCTTGGGGCAGCTGCGCAGACCGGCATTTTCTTAACGATTATTGTGGCCACTCTGCTTGGGTTTCCTATAGCCCAGGCCACGGCCATCGGCATCTTAGGCACAACCGACGGCCCAACGACGCTTTATGTGGCCTCTCTCTACGCGCGGGAGATCCTCCCCGCTTTAGCACTCGCCGCTTATTCTTATATGGCCCTAACTCCCATGATTATGCCGCCGATTATTAAGGCTTTGACGACCAAAGAAGAACGGCAGATGCGTATGACTTACGTGGAAGGGACTGAGGCCTCGCGTACTGCTCGCCTGGTTTTCCCGCTGCTGGTAGTCCTCGTGGCAGGGGTTTTGGCACCGGTTGCCGTGCCCTTAGTGGGCTTTCTGATGCTGGGCAATTTCCTCAGAGAGTGCGGGGTTACCGACCGCCTCAGTCAATCCGCACAAAACGAATTGATTAACGTCGTAACGCTCCTGCTCGGTCTAACTATTGGCGGGGCCATGACCGCCGAAAACTTCTTGAATCTGCCATCCTTAGGTGTTATGACTCTAGGCCTCTTGGCCATGGTTTTTGCCACTGCGGGTGGCATACTAATCGCTAAGCTTATGAACCTCTTTCTTAAGCACAAAATTAACCCTATGATTGGCGCAGCGGGCATGTCTGCTTTCCCCATGGCGGGCAGGGTAGTGGCCAAAATGGCTTTAGCCGAAGACAAGCAAAATTACCTGCTCATGCAGGCTATGGCGGTCAATATATCGGGGCAGCTGTGTTCTGTCGTGGCAGGTGTCGTGGTTATTGCCATCATCAAAGTTGTTTTGGGATCCTAACGGAGAGCGAGGAGAATTAGCGTGACATATGAATTAGCACAAGCCCTAGAAATTGCAGCTATCGGACTACCCGTAATGATCGCCGTGATCGGGGTATTTATCCTGCTGGCCAAGCTTTTGCTCGTCGTTTTCCCTCACCGCAGCGACGAAGTATAGACATGTATGTCGTTTGTCACATGCATCTCGAGGACGCCATCGAAGAATTCTTAGACAAATACGAAGCGTCCCCAGACATTCACCGCCTCGTCGACATTACCTTGGAACGACGGGGACGG
>QLUS01000003.1 GCA_018725535.1 Bacillota bacterium | reverse complement strand
GGGTGACGCCCTCGGTCCCATCATTGGAACATTGCTTAAGGACAAAAAGCCGCCCGGCTTGTGTGTTTACGGCACACCTGAGCAGCCGGTGCACGCCACTAACCTACACGAAGTTACCGCCCCGCGCAGCGCCAAGCACCACAACTCTTTTGTGCTGCAAAACACCCGCCTCTACCTCGTATATCGACTCGCCCAAACTATAGCCGATGGCATTCTGACGTTTGCCTCAGCGTGGGAGTCCAGACGGCCCAGCTAATCTAGGCAGGATCATGTTGATCTTTTCGCCCGTTATCGCGAACTCCTGCGGCAGGTGGTCTACTAGCTCGCCGTCGGCTTGCGCCGCAAGCACGTACGGGGAACTTAGTTTCACACGTTTGGCCCGATAGAACAGAACTGCCGGATGAGAAACATGGCCGCCCGTCATCACCCGCGGCAGCACCATGAGGAGCCCCGCCTTCGAAGTCTCTTGAATAATATAGACGTCAAGTAAGCCGTCATCTATTTCTGCGGTGGGGGCAATCATAAATCCGCCCCCGAAGTAGCGCGCGTTAGCTACCGCCACCATCCAAACCTTAGTAGAGATACGCTGCTCATCCAGCTCGATTATCATCTCGCGCGGCGAAAACGCGACTAATTGGCGTAAAATTGAGGCGATATAGGCGGTAGCTCCCGAGAAATAGCGCTTACCCCAAACATTGGCCATATGTCCGACCTCAGCGTCAAAGCCAGCCCCGGCGACGTTTATAAAATACCGGGCGTCGATCCGACACAAATCTACAGCGCGCGCATGCCCGTCCAAAAGCACATGACACGCCTTGGTGACCTCGCCATTCTTAAGTCCGAAAGTCCGGCCAAAGTCATTGCCGGCACCCGCAGGGATAAACCCAAGTGTCGCCGATGACCCTGCCACGCCGTTTACGACCTCGTTGAGTGTGCCGTCGCCTCCCATGGATACAACTACGTCAAACCCCTCTCGGACTGCTTGACGTGCTAGTTCCTCGCCGTGTCCTCGCTTCTCCGTAAAAAAGCTCTTTACCTTGACATCATGTTGCTCTAAGTAGGCTGTCACTTCAGGATACTTTAATCGGCACTTGCCGTAGCCAGCGGTTAGATTTACAATTAATGCTATTTCTTGCACGCAATGTCCTCCAAAACATCAGGGCCCAAAGCGCACTGGCTTTGGGCTCTCTGCTACTCTTTTTTCGCGGGGGGTACGGATTGCCCTTCGGCGCTGTTCATTCGGCATTGCCCTTGAAAGATGGCACCGTCTGCGATGATGACCTTACCTACTTCTATGTCGCCGTACACTTTGCCCGTGGACGAGATTTCGAGTACACCGAATGTCTTAATCCCGCCCTTGACAGTGCCAGCCACCTGCAGGTTACGCGCCTGCACAGTAGCCACAAGCTGCCCGCTTTCGCCGATCACCACATCGCCGGAACTCGTAATCTTACCTTCATATTTGCCATCTACCCGCAGAGTGCCCTTAATATCGAGATCGCCCGTAAAAACCGCGCCTGCGCCGACAATGGTGTCTATTTTGTCATTGGCCCGCTCATCTTTGACATCTGCACGCGCCTTACTTTGTCCGAACAGAACATTCACCTGCCCTCTGTAGTAGTAGGGGGTAAAAACCGCAGGGGGTTAATGGCCTGACCATTCACACGGACTTCATAGTGGAGATGTGGACCGGTAGAGCGGCCTGTGCTGCCCACCAAACCTACTTGCTGCCCTTTGGTTACCTGCTGCCCGACACGCACACTAATGCGGTGCAAATGGGCGTAAACCGTACTCATGCCAAACCCGTGGTCAATAAATACGACATTGCCGTAGCCGCCGTTCCAACCGGCGACACGCACAATCCCGTTGGCGGCGGCAAAAACTGAGGCGCCGCGCGGGGCTGCTATATCTACGCCTTCATGATGTTCCCAGGAACCGCCAAATGGCGAGCGCCTGCGCCCAAAGCCTGAGGTTACGTCGCCGCTGGTTGGCCAAAGCGATGGAGTGGCTGCTTCGCGTCGGCGCTGCAGCTCCACCTTGCGCTCAAGGTCTTGCAGGCTACCTTCGGTCTCGGGAATAGCTTCTTTAATTTCCTCGATGCTCTGCTGCGTGCGCAAAATCGTGGCGGCTAGACTGGTGCCGCGGCTAAGGAGGCTAAGTCGCGCCTCACGCGCGGTGCTTTGGTCTTCTGTCAGGCGCGTTACCGCCGCTGTGACAGAGGCAGGGGTAAGCCTCATCATGGTGCGAATGGAATTGTCGAGCGCTTGAATCTCGGCTAGTTGCCCCTGGAGCTCTGTAGTCTGCCGCGCGAGAAATAAAATATGCTCCTGTTGCTGGCGGTTTTCCGCTAAAAGGCCATGGTAAGTGGCTAATTGCAGTTTGGTCTGGCGCAACGAGTACACCAGACTAATGGAGCTAATCAAAAGCACAATGAGGGCGATGCCCGCCCATTGCACCCACCGCTGTGACAATCGAAACGCATACGTCTCCTCGTGGCCGTGGGGGATAATCATAATGGTGAATTCTTGCCCTAGCCCAGAACTTGGACCCCTTGGTTTTGGGTGCAATACCACCACTCCTCTCTTATCGTAGGAAGTATGATTCGCCACTCGTATCGCGAATCCTCCCGAAAATCACAGTTTGATTACATTTTTTTCGACGACTTAGCTTTTGCCTTAGCTTGTGCAACTGCGGCAATCTCCTCGCTGCTCAATGGGAAGGTCGACTGCCCTTCGTTAATGGGCTTGGCGTAAACGCGTGCCTCCGCTCTGCCGTAGAGGGAACTGATTACTACGCCGCTGCCGGAAGCATCCAGCAAGGCGAGGGCAAAGCTCAGCTCGCCTCCCGTATCGCTATAGGCGTTAAATCGCACTAGCCCCACTTGCTGTACAGCCAGAGGCAGCCTTTGCTCAATCTCGCGCAGCAGCCTCGCCTGCGACAGGCCGTCTCCCTCTAGGCGCGCCGTGCGCTCCCCTAAGGTCATAAGCAACGTTTCAAGGTTCCCCCCAGTCGTGCCCGTCATAAACGTGCGGTACATGCGCCGCGCTGCCCGAAACTCGCGGATTGCGTGCGTCGACAGCCCGATGGCAAAAATCGCTAGGAGCAAAACCATAATTACGGAGAACTCCGTAGCCGTAAGATAGTTCAAATCGTATCCCCCTTGTATTATAAGCTGCCGCGCAGTGCCGCGGAGATAATCTCTGGCATCACGTTTCCGCCTGTTATTACCACGGCCACCGTCCGCCCGCGAATGGGGATCTTGCCAGTGAGCAGAGCCGCCAAGGCTGCCGCGCTTGCTGGCTCTGCGACTACCCGTTCGTAGAGTAGCAAGTGGCGCATGGCGGCTAGAATTTCATCATCGGTGACTACTGCCATCTCTGGAGGAGTGGTAAGGGCTTGGGTTAGTGGCAGCTCTCCTGGGGCGAGCAGAGCGATGCCGTCGGCAAAGGTGGAGGTGCGAGGGATAGCCACACGACACCCGGCAGCTAAAGAGCGCGCGAAGGAGTCTGCCCCCATCGCTTGTACACCCCATACGGCTAGGTCCGACCTCGCTGCCAGCGCTCCGGCTAACAGGCCGCCGCCCCCTATCGGGACTACAAGCGTATCAAGGGTGGGTAGCTCTTCTTCTATCTCAAGCACTACCGTGCCTTGAGCCGCCATGATCAGCGGATGGTCGAAGCTAGGGAGGAAAACCGCCTGCCGTGAGCGGATCAGTTCCTCCGCATGTGCGCGAGCCTCGTCGTACACTTTGCCGTGGAGGATGACTTCTCCACCTAAGGCCCTAGCGCGTTCTATCTTTACCAAAGGCGCGGTTGTTGGCATGACGACGGTGGCCCTAACACCAAGTTCAGCGGCGGCCATACACACTCCAAGGGCATGGTTGCCACTTGAGGCGGTGATCAACCCGCCGCCTTTACCTTTAAGCAGCATGGTGGCCGCATACAACGCGCCTCTGTATTTGAACGCTCCTGTTCGTTGATGGCATTCAAGCTTAAGGTAAATGCGCGCTTCTAGCATGTCGCTGGCAGCTTCGGCCAAGATAAGCGGGGTACGAGTCACGCGTGAGCCTAACACCTTGCGGGCGGTTAGCACATCGGAGCGGCGAATGACCGGGGATGGCGCAGCCATTTATACCCATTCCTTTCCATTAGCGACGTCGGATAGCGTCTTTGTGGCGGTACACACTATTGACGGAGAATAGTGCGCCGAGGTGAAGACGATTTTGACCACACCGCAAACCATCTACTTAGTTGCTGTAGCCATGTATGTCGTACTCTTTCTCATGTTTTGCCGCTTTTTCTTGTGGAAACGATACAGCGAGGGCCGCTATTGGCGCGTAAGACCTGCTCTGAACGAGGCTGGCATCCTGGCTCTCGCAGCAAAGAACGGAAAGGAAGTACCTTTCTTCTCTATCTTAGTCCCTGCCCGCAACGAAGCGCAAGTCATTGAGAAGACCGTTAGACACATGTTTGCGCTCAATTATCCCAAAACCGCCTACGAAATCATAGTGGTGACGGACGAGAAAGAAGCCCTAGAAGGTGCGCGCCTGCGCCCTATCGTCGTACGGGAAACGTTGGCCTTTATGGGCGGCAAGCTTCCGGAGGAAGCTAGACGTACTGATGTCCGCGTACTTACGCTCGGAGTGCTAAGCGAAATGGCCCTGCGGGAGTACCGCACGCGCGATCTGCGCGATCACGCTTGGCTCACCCCACTGGTGCTAACACGAGGCGACACATGGCACTGCTGGGACATCATCGCTACGTTGGCAGGGGATTTGATCGCTGCGCGCGGTCGCCTAAGCATCGGTAGAGTTTTTTGCTTGCTCCGGCGGGCCTTCCCGGAATGCGATGACAAGGAGATTGCTCGTCTGTACCCTATATCTTTGCTTGACGCTACCGGTGGTCGCGGCCTTTGCGAGAATGTGCGGTGAACGAGATGAACGCTTGCTGCGTTCCGTAATTAGTTTCACTACCAAAGCCAACCATCGCGTGACACAGGACTTGCTGTCGAGCTTTACCACCCTTATGCTGCGGATTTGGTGACTCGCCTGCGGGAGATGTTAAGCCGGGGAGAGGGAGAGGAAGTAGCTCTAGAGCTTTACGCATATTGTTTTCCCACCACGCAAGACGTGCTGGTCCGTGTGCAGCAAGAAATCGGCTCGTGTTCCCCCGTGCTCAAGCACACTTCCGTTCCATTTGACTACGATGGGCAGTATCCCGGGGAGCTGACAGGGGCTGCTGTCCCTTCGACGAAGGGTCGTGCGCTAAACTACGCCCTCGCGCGGAGTGTATCCCCAAAAACTACCGTCTGCGGCTTCTACGGTGCCGAAAGCCGTCCCAGACGCGATGTTTTACTGTACGTGGCGCACAAAAAGCTTACTGATAGCGGTACTGCCATTTGGCAGGGCCCTGTTTTCCAAGTGCGCAATTTCTATGCGATAGGGCCATTTAGCAAGATCGCCTCTCTGTATCAGGCTATAGCCCATGACTGGTATTTGCCCGTAGTCTTTCGCCGACTGCCCTTCGCGGGGGGTACCAATTTGTATGTGGACTACGACCTCCTCGTCGAGCTTAAGGGTTACGACCATCAAATCCTCACCGAAGACCTAAAACTGGGCACTCGTGCCTACCTCACCACAGGCGCTTGGCCGGACTACCTGCCTTACGCCAGTAGCGAGCAAACGCCGCCACACTTCAAGTCTTTCTTTAGACAGCGACTGCGCTGGGGCACCGGTCACCTACAGGTCTTAGATAAGGTTCGCTTGGCCGAGGGGTGCAAAGCCCGCAAAACGAGGTTGCTACGCCAGCTGGCGCTGAAAGGCCCTGTGGAATGGACATTCTACCAAGCGGTGACGCTGTTGCCGCCAACTATGCTGGTGCTGTACTTGACCGGCAACGCTGACTCTAGTGTGCTGCCGAGTGTGTACCGCATGCTCCTTAATGTCTTGCGTCTGGTGTACGTTAGCTTTACTTTTTATGCCTTCTATCGGTACTACACCCACATTGACCGCACCGGCCGCCCCTTGACGCGGTATGGCAATGTAGGTGTAGCCATGGAGCTGTGCTTCCTGCCGTTTGCCGCCTTCTTCTTTCCGGTGCCTTATACCAGCGCCATGGTGCTAAAAGCGATGGGAAGGCATCCTATCGCGTGGACCAAAACACCCCGCACACGCGAATAAAGAGGGCGCGGCACACTTATTCTTCATTTAAGGCCTGTTGATAAAATTGCGCGAGTTTATGCTCTACCAGCCTAAAGACAGAGCCTGCCGTGTATTCGCCTGCGCTGTCTCTCTCGCCCGCAGGCAGGCCGGTCAACACCTCTATCCCTTCTTCGATGGTCCGCACAGCGTAGATGTGAAAACGCCCCGCTTTGACCGCCTCCAGCACTTCGCTGTGCAACATGAGCTGTCGCTTGTTCTGGACGGGAATAAGTACCCCTTGTTCGCCCGTCAGCCCTTGCTTTAAGCACAAGCGGTAGAATCCCTCGATTTTCTCGTTGACGCCGCCAATCGGCTGAATCTCGCCTTTCTGGTTAACAGAGCCCGTTACGGCAAATCCTTGCTTAATCGGGACTTCGGCGAGGCTTGACAGCAAAGCATAAAGCTCGGCGCTAGAGGCGCTATCTCCATCCACCCCGTCATAGGATTGCTCAAAACACAGAGTTGCGGTAAGGGTGAGGGGAAACTTCTGCGCGAACTTAGCCCCTAAGTATCCGCCAATGATCAGCACGCCCTTGTTGTGTATCCGCCCGCTTAACTGCGCTTCCTTCTCTATGTTGATAACGCCCTTCTTGCCGGTAAAGGTGTTCACGGTAATGCGGGCGGGCTTGCCGAAGGAATAGTCGCCCATGTTTAGGACAGCGAGGCCGTTGATCTGTCCAACCGCCAGGCCCTGTACATCCATCAGATATGTACCGTCGGCAAAGAGCTCGTGAATCTTTTGCTCGTATTTATCGGCGCGATAGCGCTTTTCGTACAGTGCTTTAGTGATATGCCGCTCTTCCACAAGTGTCGCTTTCTCCAACGCGGCCCAGGAATTTGCCTCCGCTAGGAGCTCCACGATATCGTTAAAGCGCGTGCTGAGCTTGTTTTGGTTGTCGGCAAGGCGTGAGCTGTAGTCGATAACCGCCGCTACCGCGCCGCGGTGAAAATTCCTAAGCCCTCTGTCGCGGCAATGTCGGCTGATAAATGCTGCCATCTTCATGATGTTTTCGTCTTGCCGCGCCATCTCTGTTTCGAAATCTACCTTGATCTTAAACAGCTTGCGGAAGTCTTCGTCATGTCGGTAAAGGAGCATGTAGATTTCGTAGCTCCCGATTAGAATCACTTTAACGTCAAGCGGTATCGCCTGTGGCTTTAGTCCTGTGATAACGCCGCTGCTGCCGTCAGGTATGTTTTCGACTCTTGCCTGCCTGTTTTTGACTGCGCGCTTTAGAGCCTTCCAGGAGTGCGCATTGCTAAAGAGGTCTTCTGCCTGCAGGATAAGATAGCCGCCGTTGGCGCGATGCAGCGAGCCTGCCTTCACTTTGGTTAAATTAGTGATGAGCGTGCCCATGCTGGGCTGAAACTCAATCATGCCAAAAAGATTGTAGTAGCTGGAGTTCGTTTCAAAGACTACGGGAGCGCCTTGTATGTGCCCGTTGTCGACGAACAGGTTTACTTTGTACTTTATCTCCCAGCCTTCTTTGCTCTGCGCGCGCATGGCAGCAACAGCTTTGTCTTCGTCTTTCTGCCCGTCGTCTGGATAAAAATGGCGTAAGTGCTTGTAAATATCCTGCTCAAGCTGTGTCAGATACTTCTGAGCGGCTTCGTTTGCTTCGAACTTTTTACGAATAGCCTCAAGTAGAGGGGAAACAATCGAGGCGCCTGCCTTGCGTTCTAGTGCCTGCAGCTTTTCCTGCACCTCGCGCTCTAGCGTTCCGAGTACCTCAAACAGGGGCTCCGCGTCTTTTTGGTAGCTCTGTATACGCTGGTTGATGCGCTCTAGCGTCGCCGCGTCGAGCTCCTGCAGACGTTGCTCGTTTAGAGGCTGACCATCAAGGGTAGGGATGGTTACGTAGCCCTTGCCGGTAGGCTTAAAAAGCAGTTCCTGCGACTTAGCGAGCGCACTGAGCTTTTCTAGGACGGCCATGGACTGGCTCTGAAACTGCTGGACCGCTTCATTGCGCATATTTCGGAACTCATCGCTTTCAAAGGCTTTGGGGACATCCTCTCTAATACGGGCAATAAAGGTCTCTACGCCCTCTTTGAACAGCGCGCCTGACCCCGGAGCAAAGGCTATGGCCATCGGGCTGTCCGGATGTTCGAAATCGTAGACGTAACACCAGTCGCTTGGGGTCAACTGCTCTTTGGCGCGTTCAGCGACGATTGCCTTAGTGTAGCTGTTCCGCCCTGTACCCGTGATACCCATCAGATAGATATTGTACCCTTCGTCTGTCATGCGTAGGCCAAAGGCTAGGGCGTTCGCCGCCCTGTCTTGCCCGATAATGCCCTCAAGCGGCGGCACTTCGGCTGTAGTCTCAAAGGCAAAAATGTGTTCGATTGGCGTAGCTTTGAGCTCTTGTAAAGAAAGCTTCTCGATCAAGTTCCCACTCCTCTCTTACCAAACAATTGTCACACAGTTTGTGCATAATGCCAAGACTTGCCGCGGGTTTATTTGGGGCGGTCTAGGCGCGTTAGATCGCTGTATGTTTCGCGGGCAATAATCAGCTTTGCTTCGCCTTCCTTAGCGAGCACTACGGCCGGGCGGGGCAAACGGTTGTAATTGCTGGCCATGCTGTAGGTGTAAGCCCCCGTCGTGTTTACGGCTAAGATATCGCCACTTCGCATTTCGGGGAGAGGGTAGTCCCAGATCAGAATATCCCCGCTCTCACAGGTCTTGCCAGCCACTGTGTAGACAAAGCTCCTAGGCTGATCCAAGCGGTCTGCCACAGAGCAGGTGTACTTCGCCTGATACAGGGCTACGCGGGGGTTGTCGGCCATACCGCCGTCCACATTCACGAAGCAACGCCCATTGGGTGTACGCTTGATGGCTCCCACACGGTAAAGTGTAGTGCCTGCGGGCCCAACTATAGAACGCCCGGGCTCAACGGTAAGGCGAGGGGTGAAGTTTAAGTCATCCATGTGTCTTTGCGCCGTATTAAGTAGCAAGGCACACAGTTCTTCTGGCGAAACGTGCTCGTCCTGGTCTGTGTACGGCACGGCAAGGCCTCCGCCCATGTTTAGTTCAAGCGGCAGCCACTTGTAGAGCGCTAAGTAGTGACGTACGCCCGCAAACAGCGCGTCTACTGCCTGCGCAAAGGAGCTTAAATCCGCAATCTGTGAACCAATGTGACTGTGAAAGCCCATAAGCGTAAGACTAGGCTCGTTTAGGGCATCAGCCACCAAGTTATTAAGCTCTTGGCTGCCTAAGCTTAACCCAAACTTAGAGTCGAAGTGCCCTGTCATGACATAAGGGTGCGTCGCGGCATCGACACCCGCCGCTACACGCAGGAGAATGCTCACGGGTCGCACACTGCCCTTAGCCTTCACTACTTCCTTTAGATTCTGGTATTCATGGGCATTGTCCACGACTATGCAGCCCACTTTTGCCGTAACCGCCATGGTTAATTCGTCGAGGGACTTGTTGTTGCCGTGAAAGTAGATCTTTTCTGCCGGGAAGCCCGCCTGCAGGGCGGTGTAGAGCTCGCCGCCCGACACGACGTCGAGGTACAGGCCTTCTTCCGCTACGATTTGGCACATGGCCAAACAAAGAAAGGCCTTGCCGGCATACGCCACCCGATTGTCGTTGCGCGCAAAGCTCGCGATATAACGCCTGCAATTGTCCCGGATAACATCCTCATCATAGCAAATCAGGGGTGTGCCATGCGTTTCCGCGAGCTCAACTGCATCGCATCCCCCAATCTTCAAACGCTGGGGACGTGAATTTTTGTTTTGCGGTTCCATAGTATTCCGCCTTTCGCGAGGGAATCGTGAATCGTGAACTACGGAGTGGCTTTCCGCTTTCCGCTTGCAGCTTGCAGCTTTCCGCTTCTATAAAAGTGCGAAGTGCGACTTCTGACAAGCGGAAGGCGGAAAGCGGAGAGCGACTTGTGAAGCAAAAGGCTCCGTCCCTATTGCTTCCGGAAGGTGTGGTCTCTCTGTCCCCAAATCTCACTGCGACGACTCTGTTTTGGCTGGCCTTAATATCTGCAAGGCTCCGCCCGGTTTGCGCGGTTCTCCCGCGTTCCCCAAGGGCTTTAATCCTAGGCCAATGTCTGTCCAAGCGCGACCGCTCTGCTTCAGTCGCAGTAAGTGTCTGACGTCTCCGCCGTAGTTAAACAGGATGCTGCTGGCCTCTCTGATGTCCTCGCCTGCGTAGCCTTCACGCATTAGTTGAAGGATTTCCTGCTGTGTGAGCGTGCGCGATTTCTCTGGGTCTAGTGGCTTGCGCTCCAATTTAACTCCCTTAGCTAACTGCTCGATGGCCTCGGGCCAAGTCTTACCCGCCTTTCTGGTAGCCAGCCACTTGGCGATGGGGATACCAGTTTGTTCCAGAAGGCTCAAAGCGGTGTAGACATCTGAGGGGGTATGGCCCTGTTTTTCATAACGCGCTAACTCCTCGCTACTCACTTGGGGCGATGCCTTGCTTTGACTGGGGGCTTGTCCACTTGAGCCGGGATTAGCCGCCACGGCATGGGTCACAACCGCGCTGACTACTAGGAGCATCAGTAGCAGCTAAAACGCGCTTCGCATCTTAACGCGGTGCGTGTCTAAACAGACTGTTATAGCAAGCGTAACTGGTGGAAAGGGAAAAAACAGGCACAATCTTTCGATAATTTTCGACACTTGCTGTCGAATGGTGTCGGGATTTGTCTGTGACCTGAAGTTTGTGGAAGTGCCGCTTACAGAGGGGAATAATCTAGGTGGCGAGGTAGCGGTCAAGCGCTGCCCGTATCTTTTCTTTGCTGGCCACGCCCTCATGGAGTTTGACCTTGTCGAGATAGTAGGTCGGGACTAAATCATACTCATATTGGTTGGCTAGGTCCGGTTGTTCGCGTTCGTTGATGGTGACAACCGGTATGCTCGCGTACGCGGGGTTTTCGGCGCGCAGCTCGTCCATCCAGCGCACGGCGTTCTTGCAGTGCGGACACATCGGCAGCATAAAGAATCTCAGGGTTGGTTTCACAGAGGCCTCCTAATCAGTGGTTTCCTTGGGCGCGACGCGGGCGATAGCTACTACTTGGTCGCCCTCGTCGAGGCGGATGATCTTTACTCCTTGGGTTGTACGTCCGAGCACCGGTATGCTCTTCATGTCGATGCGGATGATAATACCTTGTTCGCTAATCACCATAAGTTCGTCCTCTGTACTTACCGCACGCAAGCAAACGACACGTCCATTACGCTCACTAGCTTTAATACTTTGGATTCCCTTCCCGCCTCTAGACTGCTGGCGGTACTCGCTGATATCCGTACGTTTGCCGTAGCCATGCTCCGTTATCGCGAGGAGAGTGACGCCGGCACGGACGATGTCCATAGCAATACAAGTGTCGCCATCGCCGAGGTCTATGCCCTTTACTCCTTGCGTGGCACGCCCCATTGGGCGAACGTCCTGTTCGTTAAAGCGAATGGACAAGCCTAGCCGCGTGCCAAGCACTACGTCGGAGTTTCCGTCGGTTAGACGTACTCCAATCAGCGCATCCCCCTCGCGCAGGGAAATGCCAATGAGGCCATTCGTGCGTATATTAGCGTATTCCGTGAGGCTTGTCTTTTTGACCATACCGCTCTTTGTCGCCATAAATAGATACGCATTTTCGTCGACATCGTTCCGGATGGGAATTACGGCGTTGACCTTTTCATCTGCTTCGAGCGAGATCAGGTTTATTACTGCTAACCCTTTAGCCTGTCGGCTAGCCTCGGGAATTTCGTGCACTTTGCGGCGATAGACGCGCCCTTTGTCCGTAAAGAAGAAGAGGGAGTGGTGGGTAGTGGTGATAAACAGACTCTCCACAAAGTCTTCTTCGCGCGTGCCCATGCCGGTAACCCCACGTCCACCACGGCGCTGGTTGCGATAGGTGTCCAGCGGCAAGCGCTTGATCGACCCTTGGTGAGTAAGGGTTATAATTACGTCCTCTTCGGCGATAAGGTCTTCGGCCACAAACTCCTCGCGACTCGCTACAACCTCAGTGCGCCGCGCATCGGCGTGCTGCGCCTTGATCTCGCCAATTTCTTTTTTGATCAAAGCTAGAAGCAGTTTGTTGTTACTCAAGATAGCGTTCAATCTCGCAATGGTCTTAATAACCTCTCTATACTCGTCTTCTACTTTGTCGCGCTCAAGGCCGGTGAGGCGCCGCAGTCGCATATCTAGGATGGCTTGAGCCTGTTTTTCGCTAAAAGAGAAGCGCTGCATTAGGTCTTGTTTGGCTTCGTCATCTGTGCGCGAAGCACGGATTAAGGCGATAATCGCGTCGATATTGTCTAGCGCAATGCGCAGTCCCTCGAGAATATGCGCGCGCTCCTCGGCTTTAGAGAGCTCAAATTTGGTGCGACGCGTAAAGACATCTTGCTGGTGCTCAAGGTAGTACTCAAGCATCTGTTTAAGGTTTAGCGTGCGCGGCTGCCCAGCAACGAGAGCTAGCATATTCATGCTAAACGACTGTTCCATTTGGCTATGTTTGTAGAGAAGGTTAAGGATCACCTGCGGATTGCTTTCACGCTTAAGCTCGATAACTACACGGATGCCATCGCGGTCGCTTTCATCCCGGAGGTCGGTGATTCCTTCGACTTGCTTATCCCGCACTAGTTCGGCGATGCGCTCGATCATTTTGGCTTTGTTTACTTGGTAGGGCACTTCGCTTACTATGATACGGTGTTTGCCGTTGCTCATTTTTTCGATGCGCGTCTTAGCGCGAATGCGCATGGTGCCTCGCCCAGTCTCATAGGCTTCTGTAAATCCCTCGCGCCCTAAGATGAGTCCGCCCGTGGGGAAATCAGGCCCCTTCACATGGTCCATAAGTTCCCGCACGGTAATACTAGGGTTTTCGATCAACGCATGTGCCGCATCAATCAGCTCGCCTAGGTTGTGGGGAGGAATATTCGAAGCCATACCAACCGCTATACCTGCTGTGCCATTGGCCAAAAGATTGGGGAACCTCCCCGGCAGTACAAGCGGTTGCTCGAGCGTATCGTCAAAGTTAGGGCCGACATCGACCGTCTTCTTTTCTAGGTCAGCTAAAAGCTCCATGGCCAAAGGGGCTAAGCGAGCCTCAGTGTACCGCATAGCCGCAGCACTGTCTCCGTCCATAGAGCCGAAGTTCCCATGTCCGTCAATGAGTGGATAACGCGAGGAAAAATATTGTACTAGGCGTACCATTGTGTCGTATATAACACCATCGCCATGCGGGTGGTACTTGCCTAGCACTTCGCCAACAATGCGAGCACTCTTCTTGTAGGGTTTATCAGGGGTAAACCCCATCTCTAGCATCGCATAAAGAATGCGGCGATGCGCAGGCTTCAGCCCGTCGCGCACGTCAGGCAACGCGCGGGAAACGATAACACTCATCGCGTAGTTAATGTACGACCGCTTGACTTCGTCCTCAATGTTGATGACTTCTATTTTGCCGTGTCTCATATCCAAGTGGAGCTGCCTCCTTGCCTATACATCTAGGTTAGTGACTTGCCGCGCGTATCGCTCGATAAACTGCCGTCGCGGCTCCACTTTGTCCCCCATGAGAATGGTGAATATCTCGTCGGCTACCATCGCTTCGTTTAATTGCACTTGCAGGAGGATGCGGTGTTCGGGGTTCATAGTTGTGCTCCATAGCTGCTCAGCGTTCATCTCGCCTAACCCTTTGTAACGCTGGATGTTAGCATTGCCGCAGCCTAATTCCTTGAGTATTTTATTGAGCTCGGCGTCAGTATAGGCGTACTGCACCTGCTTGCCCTTCTTAATCTGGTAAAGCGGTGGTTGCGCGATGTAGAGATATCCTGCCGTAATGAGGGGCTGCATATAACGGAAGAAAAACGTTAAGAGCAAAGTGCGAATATGGGAGCCGTCAATGTCCGCATCCGCCATAATGATGACCTTGTGGTAACGCGCCTTGCTTACAGCGAAATCTTCACCAATGCCTGTGCCCATAGCCGTGATTATGACTTTAATTTCCTCATACCCTAAAATCTTATCGAGTCGAGCCTTTTCGACATTGAGGATTTTACCCTTGAGCGGCAGGATAGCCTGATAGCGGCGATCTCTGCCTTGCTTGGCTGAACCTGCGGCGGAGTCGCCTTCAACGAGATAGAGCTCGCAGAGGCTTGGGTCTGACACGGAGCAATCAGCCAGCTTACCTGGCAGGGGTGTGATCTCAAGCGCGTTCTTACGGCGTGTTAGTTCGCGCGCTTTGCGGGCCGCCTCACGCGCTTGCGCCGCTAACACAGCCTTCTCCATAATCTTTCTTCCCACGGCGGGGTTTTTCTCTAAGTACAACGCTAATCCTTCGCCTACAATCGAGTCAACTATGCCGCGCAGTTCGGAGTTTCCCAACTTAGTTTTGGTTTGTCCCTCAAACTGGGGCGCAAGCAAGCGAATACTGATCACCGCAGTTAGCCCCTCGCGGATATCCTCCCCGCTTAAGTTGGTGTGCTGCTCCTTAATGACGTTAATTTTGCGCCCATAATCGTTTAGGGTACGGGTTAGCGCAATCTTAAAGCCTGCTTCATGGCTCCCACCTTCGGCGGTGTGAATGTTGTTGGCGAAGGAGTAAATGTTCTCAGCATAGCTGTCGTTGTACTGCATGGCTACCTCTACTTGGCAGTCCTCGCGCGATGCTTGAAAAAAAATAGGCTCTTTGTGCAGTGCGTCCTTATTTTTGTTGAGGTAGCTGACAAAGCTTTTAATGCCGCCTTCATAGCGGAAGACTTCCGTGAGATTCTCGCGGTGGTCAGTCAGCTTCACAGTCAGCCCGGCCATCAAGAAGGCCATTTCCCTGAGGCGCACTGTCAGCGTGTCTGCACTAAACACGAGATCCTCAAAAATCTCTTTGTCCGGCAGGAAGCGCACATACGTACCATTCTCGTCGCTGTCGCCCACACGCATGAGATCGGTCTGCGGCACGCCGCGGGCAAACTCTTGCCGGAAGTGTCCTCCCTCGCGCTTAATGTCTAAGAGCAGCCACTCCGACAAGGCGTTGACTACCGATGCGCCAACGCCATGCAGTCCGCCGGAAACCTTGTACCCGCTCCCGCCGAATTTGCCCCCGGCATGTAAAACCGTATAGACAGTTTCGGCAGCCGAGCGGCCGGTCTGCGCGTGGATGCCCGTAGGGATGCCTCGCCCATTGTCACTGACACTTACCGTACCGTCGGGGAAGACTTCTACGTCAATGCGGTCACAATACCCTGCTAACGCCTCATCGACTGCGTTATCTACTATTTCCCACACGAGGTGATGGAGTCCCTTCGTGCCAGTGGAGCCAATATACATGCTAGGACGTTTACGGACAGCTTCCAGTCCTTCTAGCACTTCAATCTGTGATTCATCGTATCCGCCATTACCTTTTTTAACCATGATTCACCGTCCGCTCCATGACTTTACAATGTTCTCGCAAATTCGCCTATCACGCAAACTCTCTCACGTTCATCCGCCAGAAAAGAGCCCCAGCGTCGGCGCAGAGTGGCACAGGCGATGGAAGAGAGATATAGCTTCTCTTGCGTCAACACTAGCGATTTAACCGGTCCACCCTCCGTGGTCGAAACGGTAAATCCTTCCTCTCGGTAGGTGCGCAAGAACTCCCGTGTCACTTGTTGCTCAGTGGAAAGCGCATCAAAAACGGCAATGACACGCCTGCAAGGCAGGACCACGTTGCCCCCAATATATAGGTACATCAGGATACCACCTTTCCGCGCTCAACGCGCAGTACTAGAGCGGGCTTTACGCCTTGCAGCGAAAGGTCATCTTCGTCTGTGCCTGTGATGACGGCCTGAACATCGCTCATCAGCACTTGGACGATCATTTGCCGTCGGCTGCTGTCTAACTCTGACAACACGTCATCTAAGAGCAGTACTGGATAATCGCCGGTCACTTCTTGCATGTACTTTAGCTCAGCCAACTTCAGCCCCAGTACGGCGGTGCGTTGTTGCCCTTGTGACGCATACGCCGCAGCCGGAAGTCCGTTGATGAGGAATTTAAGGTCATCCCGATGCGGTCCTATGCTACTGGTCCCGCGCTTTAAGTCCTCTCTCTGATGTCGCTCAAGTTCTCTTGCGACGCCGTCAACATCCAAGCTCGCTGTAGCTGCCAGAAGGGAGCTTGAGTAGGAGATACTCAGAGTTTCTTTACCGCGGTTAATCGCGTCGGTCAGACTAAGAAAGCTTGCGGCGAGCCTTTCTGTCGCCTGAAAACGGCGGAGAGTGATTCTCTGTGCTAAGGCGGCAAACTGCTGATCCCAAGGCTTTAAGTCAAACAGCTTCATCGCGCCCCGTGCGATTAGTTTAAGGGCCTCGTTGCGTTGCCTTGACACATGAGTATACTGCTGCAGCAGGCGGAAATAAACTTTGTCTACTTGGCATAGTAAAATATCTAGGAATCTACGCCGATCGCTAGGCGTGCCCTTAACTAGCGCTAGGTCCTCGGGAGAAAACATTACGACATTAAAGATTCCGATAAAGTCTTGTAGTTTAGTAACGGGGAAACCAGACACATTCGCAACTTTCTTTCTTAGAGTCACATCGTACCCTAAATCTAGATTGCGGTCTACGCCTAAAGCGATAATGCGCGCCGAGACGCGGAACTGCCCTTCCCCTATTTTCACCATGTCCTTGTCGAGAGCTTGTCGATGGGATTTGGTGGTAGCGAGGATAAAGAGCGCTTCGAGCAAGTTTGTCTTTCCTTCGCCGTTTTTGCCCACAATGTAGTTAAGGCCAGGCGAAAAGGATACCTTTTCCCGTGAGTAATTACGGAAAGAGGTAAGGCTAAGCTCCTCGACTCTCATATATCATTGACGCCATAGACTGTATTGTTGATAGTCACGCTGTCATTTAGCCAGAGTTTCCTCCCGCGTCGGTTTTCTTCCTTCCCGTTTACTTGCACGCAGTTTTGCAGTAGAAAGGCTTTGGCTTCTCCGCCCGTGGAGATAAGCGACTGCTGCTTAAGAAACTGCCCTAATGTAATATAGGGTGGCTGAGGGAGATTCACTAGGACAGCCTAACTGGCATCACCAGACTCCAGTAATTGTCTGGGTGCGTTGTGCTTCGCCCGATACACGGCCCGTGTTGGCCGGTAAAAGACAGCTCGATGTCTCCCTCATCTATGGATTTCACAATCTCTCCTAACACTCTTATGTTAAACAGTATATCCATTTCCTCGCCGCGCATCTCGACCGGCCATTCTTCAAAGTGCTTACCATACTCCGCTGACTGCGCACGCACAACGAGTCTGCCATCGCGCAAATGCAAACGTACCGTAGCAATGAGACCGTCCTTTGCAACTACGGCACTGCGCTCTAATGCGTCAATGAGAGCCTTGGGTTTAACCGTGAGGTAAGTGACAAAAGTTGTGGGGAGAAAGCGATCGACATCGATGTAATTGCCCTCAAGTAACCTTGAGATAATCACTGTATCCTGCACTTGGAAAAGGATGTGGTTGCGCCCTATCGCTATCTCGACCATATTATCGTTGTCGCCTAGCAAGCGCTCAATTTCGTGAACGGTACGGCCGGGTACTACGACGCGAAATGGCTGTGCCCCCGCGGCATCTACATTCTCTGTGCGTGACGCCACCTTAAAGCCGTCGGCAGCGACCAAGCGCAGCTTACCGGGTGAATAGCTCCATAACATACCTGTTAGGATGGGGCGCATATCATCAGAGGAGAGAGCGAAGCTTGTCTGGCGCAACATGGAACGCAAAGCTTGTTCAGGAATAGATATGGTGGATAAGCTATCTATTTCCGGCAGTTCAGAGAAGTTTGTCGCCGGCATGCCTAGGAGATCTAGTTCCGAAAAGCCGCTGCGCAGTGTTAACGTGTATCTGCCCTCGAGTATCTCAAGGTCTACGTCAAGGCCGGGAAAGCGACGCACGGCCTCCGCGAGTAACTTACTAGGCAAGACAAGCGCCCCGGGTTCAATCACTTGCGCCGGAATACGACAGGTAATAGCCATTTCGTTGTCGATGGAGGTCAAGCAGAGTGATCCATCCTCGGCAGTGAGGCGCAGTCCTTGAGGAGTGGAGCTGGTCTTGGACGTTAACGTGCGACCTGCCGCCCCGGCGGCAAAGATAAGGTCATCCCGATTGGCGGTGGCTCTCATCGTTCTTCCTCCGTTCAATGCCACTCTGCATAATCCCGGATATGCCGTCAGAGTGGTTTTAAGTAAAGTTGAGAAGGCATATAAATATTAAGTTAGTAAAAGTCATAGTAGTTTCCGTAGAGGGTGTGCATATGTGGAGAAAGCCTAAAGCCGAGAAACCGCCGATTTGTGGGGGGAAAATAACCTGTGGGTAAAAGGTGAGGTAAGGAGAAAAATATACACAGAACGAGAATAAGTACGAATTATCCACAGTAATTGTGGAGAACTCTGTTAACTAAGTGTGAATAACTTTTGCTCAATCTCTTTTAATACCTTTTGGAAACCATTGTCCTTCGCAAGGTCTTGTTCGATTTTTTCACAGGCATGGATAACCGTGGTGTGATCTCTGCCGCCAAATTCTTCACCGACGCGGGGGAGAGAGGCGGCGGTTAACTTGCGGCAGAGGTACATAGCCACTTGGCGAGGATGAGTGACTAAACGGGTGCGCTTCTGGGCGGTAAGGTCATCTACTTTCAGTCCAAAATGGAGAGCTACTGTTTTCTTTATGTCCTCTATGGTAATGGACCGCTGTCTTTCCTGGGGGAAAAGGCCTTTTAGAACCTCGTCGATAAGCTCTCGTGTTACCTGACGCTTACTAAAAGCCACGTAGGCCATAATGCGAATCAGTGCGCCCTCTAATTCGCGGATGTTACTGTGAATCCGGGCGGCAATGTAGGCCATTAGCTCTAAAGGAACGCGAAAGTTATCCTGTTCCGCTTTTTGACAGAGAATGGCCACGCGCGTTTCGAGATCTGGTGGTTGGATGTCTGTAATAAGTCCCCATTCAAAGCGTGAGCGCAGCCTATCTTCTAGTGTGGCAATTTCTTTTGGGGGACGGTCGCTAGAGATGATGATTTGTTTGTTTGATCCATGCAGGGCGTTAAAAGTGTGAAAGAACTCTTCTTGAGTCTGTTCTTTGCCCGTGAGAAACTGAATGTCATCTATGAGCAAGAGGTCAATAGAACGGTACCGCGCACGAAACTCAGTTGTCTTCCGCTGCTGAATTGAGGAGATAAAGTCGTTAGTGAACTTTTCGCAAGAGAGGTACAGCACTCGTTTTAGTGGAAAGCGGGATAGGGCAAAATGACCGATGGCATGCATCAGGTGAGTCTTGCCAAGACCCACTCCCCCATAGATAAACAGCGGGTTGTAAGCTCTCCCCGGAGCCTCGGCCACAGCCAAGGAGGCGGCGTGGGCGAAGCGGTTGCTCTCGCCGATGACAAAACTGTCAAAGACATAGCGAGGGTTAAGTCCTAGAGCTGCGTCATCCTGAGTGCGCTCGACCACGGGAGGAACAAGCGGGAGATCATCCTTGTGGGAGACAAACTTTATGTTAAGTTCTTTTCCCGCAACGGTGGACAGAGCCTTTTGTACTGCGCCGGCATAGTGGTTTTCCAGCCAGTTGCGGTTAAATTCCGTGGCAGCCAAAATATACATAGTTTGGCCTTGGAGTGAAACGGCTTTGCAGGGCAACAGCCAAGTGTCGAACTGATGCTTGCTTAGATTGGTCTGCAAAAGTTCTAGGGCTGCTTGCCAAAGCGCAGGCGAGGATGTAGACATTACCATTCCTCCAATGCAAAAGGTCGAATTGTTCCTTTCGACGCGGGGGGAGTCGAATCCTACCGCGATGCGAGAAGAAACGAGGAGAAACTTGCCCACAATTCATCCACATCAGATGTGGATAGACGGTGAAAAGGGAAAAAACCATATGGGGAATAGCTGAAACGACAGCAAAGGTGACGATTCGACACATAAGATATCCACAGACTAATCCACAGCTGTGGAGAACAAATGTGTGGGGCGAAAATATATGCGTTTTTGACACGGCCCTACAGACCTGCTCCTGTGATGCGACTCCTTTTGCAGTTATACCACAAAACCCACAGCTTATCCACAGGGTTATCAACAGGTGTGCATAATCGACACGTTTCGACATGAGGAACAACACGCCTTGTGCGTTGACCAGTCTGTAACCCTTTGGTACAATTGATGAGGTACTTGAATAGACTTCAGGCTCTGAAGGGAGAGTGAATATATGAAGCGCACATTTCAACCTAACAATCGCCAACGTAAGAAAGTGCATGGTTTCCGCGAGCGGATGAGCACCGCTAATGGACGCAAAGTGCTCAAACGCCGACGTCTAAAGGGCAGAAAGGCTCTCTCGGCCTAAACGAGCATGCAGAAGCGTTATCGGCTACGCAAGCGGACTGAGTTTTCCCGCGTGTATGGGACGGGTCGATCTGCCGCCGGGCGTGTCCTAGTGCTGTATGTTTTGCCAAGCGAGGGGGAACTGCGCATAGGTTTCTCGGCTGGCAGGAAGCTCGGCACTGCCGTAGTGCGCAATCGCGCGAAAAGGCGGCTCAAGGAAGTAGTGCGTAAACACCTTAGGCAGCTAGCGCATGGACATTTCTATGTTTTAATTGCCCGAAGCGGCGCAGTGAAAGCCTCGTTGTTGGAGATGGAGCGGGAGTTTATTTCTGTAGCTAAGCGTCTGAAAGTTTGGGTGGGCCATGAAGCAGGCAGCGTTATTGTTAATAGCGGTGTATCAGCGCTATCTATCTCCACTTAGAGGACCCACCTGTAAATTTCGGCCCACCTGCAGTGAGTACGCAGCGGAGGCAATCAAGAAATACGGGCTGTCACGCGGGGGAGTGCTCGCCCTGAGACGACTGATGCGCTGCCACCCTTTTAGCAGGGGAGGCTATGACCCGTTAATTGACAAGGGGGATGATGGGTAGTGATTGAATTCCTTAACTCGCTCCTCGGGGGCATACTCGAGTTCTTTTTCACCTATACTGGTAATTACGGTTCTGCCGTGATTTTGCTGTCTTTAGCGGTGATGATTATTACACTGCCGCTTAACCTAAAGCAAATGTCATTCACACGTGGCATGCAGCTAGCGGCACCTGAAACGGCAGCTCTGAGGAAGAAGTACAGCAAAAAAGAGGACAAAGCCAAACTTAATCAGGCTACGATGGAGCTCTGGAAGAAGTATAACATCAACCCGGCGATGGGGTGTCTGCCGCTCCTTATCCAGTTCCCTATTCTCATCGCGATGTTTAACATGTTGCAGAGACCGGGGCTTTTTGCCGCCAATCCCATGTGGATTGGTCTGAATCTTACTCTTCCTAACGCCGAGCAATCTATTTTTGGCCTCAGTTTGGTGTATTGGATTTTACCTGTGCTTTCTGTGGTCACGACCTTTTGGCAGTCGAAGCAGACGGTGCAGGCTAATGACCAGACTTCACGCACCATGCTGTATGTAATGCCGCTGTTTATGGGGTACATTACCATCAGTTTCCCGACCGCACTCGCGCTTTACTGGGTATCGCGCAACGTGTTTTCCATTGTGCAACAGGAGCTGTTCGGTCGGTATTTCCAGGTACGGATGACAGGGGAGGCAGGCACTGATGGAACTGCGGCAGAGCGTAGAAAAGACCGCAAAGACAGTTGAGGAAGCTGTCGGTTTAGGGTTAGCCGAGTTAGGTGTGGCGCGATATCAAGTCGATGTTTGTGTGCTAGAGGAACCGACAAAAGGGCTATTTGGGATTTTAGGCGGCAGGATGGCGCGTGTCAAGGTCACGCGGCGCGTTTCGCCTGAGGAGAAGGCCGTAGCCTTTCTTACTGAGCTTGCAACGCGAATGGGCGCCCTAGGCGTCACTTGCGCTCCGGGTCAAACCGAAGACGAAAATTTTAAACTTGAACTTACGGGTGCTAACGCAAGCCGCTTGATTGGCAAGCGCGGACAGACAATCGAGGCCTTGCAGGTACTAGCCGCTGTCGTGTACTCCCGTGCAGGTGGGAATAGGCGCGTGTTGCTCGACGTCAACAGCTATCGGGCTAAGCGCCAAGAGTCGCTGGTGGAGTTAGCGCTGAAACTAGCAGCCAAGGCTAAGTTTAGTGGACGTAGGGTGATTATGGAACCCATGGGGGCATACGAACGCAGGGTAATCCACATGGCGCTCCAGGACGATAAGGACATTGTAACCCACAGCGAGGGAGATGAACCCTTTCGCAAGGTGATTATTGCCTTAAGGCAAGAGCATTAGTGGGGCGGGCGAAGAGAGCAGGAGTTGTGGGGGGCGGATTCACGGGGTGAGTCAGCCCCTTTATGCTTAGGAGGGACATAGGTGAGGCGTGATGTCATTGCGTCCATCTCTACCCCGCGCGGCGAGGGAGGGATTGCCATTGTCCGTCTAAGCGGGCAGGGTGCGCTGGGGGTTGCCAAACAGGTGTTTCGGCGCTCGCGCCAGCCTTTCCGGGTGAAGCCTTGGCGCGTCTACCTTGGAGAAGTGGTCGACCAAGCGGGAGAGCCGCTGGACGAGTGCTTGTTCACCTACTTTCGTGGTCCTCGTTCCTTTACAGGCGAAGACGTGATAGAACTTTCTATTCACGGGGGGTCATTCGTGGCCGGACGCGTGCTGGAAGTATTGCTGGCTAAAGGCGCGCGTATGGCTGGCCCGGGCGAATTCACGCAGCGAGCTTTCCTTAACGGCAGGCTGTCACTGGCGCAAGCTGAGGCGGTTATTGACATCATTCGGGCGGAGAGCGATGTGGGACTGAAGAACGCTGGCAGGCAGCTGCGCGGCATGCTTAGCGACGAGATCAAAGACATGCGCTCGCATTTGCTTTTGGTCTTAGCTCGCTTGGAGGCACAGCTTGATTTCCCTGAAAATGATATCCCCTCCGTTACGCGCGAGGCAGTGGCGGGGAAACTCACGCAGGTAGGAGATATGTTGCGCGGACTTGTCGCGACAGTGCATGCGGGCCGTGTTGCGCGGGAGGGGCTGCGTGTTGTATTGGCGGGACGGCCAAATGTGGGGAAGTCTAGCCTGCTCAATAGCCTTGCCGGGCAAGAGCGCGCCATTGTTACCGCACAGCCCGGCACTACGCGTGACACGGTGGAAGTGATGGTCAATCTAAACGGGGTGCTGGTGACGCTAGTGGATACGGCGGGACTTAGGGAGAGCGAAGACCTAGTGGAGAAGCTAGGTATGGAACGCACTTTGCAGGCGTTGGCCACCGCTGATATCGTGTTGGTGCTTCTAGACAGCTCCGAGCCACTGCAGGAGCAGGACTACGAATTACTAGACTTAACACGCGAGCGTGAGCGGATAGTTTTGCTTACTAAGGCTGACCTAGATGCTGAGATGCATCTGCCCGCAGGGGTGGAGCGATTACTTGTCAGCGCTAGGACCAAGCGCGGCCTAGCGGAGCTAATAAGGCAAATCGCAGAGATCGCCTCCCGGGCGGTGGGTGGGGAGGGGTCGCTGTTGGTGACAAACTTACGCCACTCCCGCATCCTCATCGAAACGCAGACCCTCGTGATTGCCGCGCTTGCCACGGTTATGGCTGGGTGGGAGCTGGAATTAGTGGCCACCGACGTGCGGCTAGCTTATGAGCGCTTGGGAGAGATTACGGGCGAGACGGTTTCCCTTGACGTCGTCGATGCCATATTTGCCGAATTCTGCATAGGAAAGTGAGTGTAGACCAAGTGTACTGCGGCGGGGAGTTTGACTGCATTGTGGTGGGGGCAGGACATGCCGGGTGCGAGGCAGCGCATGCCGTCGCGCGGATGGGCCTAAGTGTCGCTTTGCTTACCCAGAGCATGGAGGCAATCGCTTTAATGCCCTGCAATCCGTCCGTGGGCGGTCCGGCTAAGGGTCATGTGGTGGCTGAGATTGACGCACTGGGGGGACTGATGGGGTACGCAGCGGACATGTCCTTTGTACAGATGCGGACGCTTAATACCGGTAAGGGACCGGCAGTGCAAGCGCTGCGTGCACAAACCGACAAGCGGCTCTATCAGCAAGTGGTACGGGAACTGCTCGAGAGGACACCTAACCTGCGCATCATCCAGGCATCGGTTGTGGAAATTTTGGTGGAATCGGGCGTGGCTCGCGGCGTGCGGACGCATACCGGCACAATCTATCGGGCAGAGGCTGTCGTAGTTACGACGGGGACTTACATGGAAAGCACGGTAATTGTCGGTGCATCCATTATTGCCAGCGGACCAAACGGACTCATGCCATCGCACGGGCTAGCGGCGAATCTGCGTGCGTTAGGATTTAGGCTAGGGCGACTCAAGACGGGCACACCGCCGCGCATCCATCGGCGGAGCATCCACTTCGACCGAATGGAAGAGCAGCGGGGCGATGCCAGCTACACGCGCTTTTCGCGCCGTAGTTCACGTTTTGCGCCAGAGCAAATGTCCTGCTGGTTAACTTACACTACCGCCGCGACGCATGAGATTATCCGCAGTAACCTGCATCGCTCACCGCTGTATGCTGGGCTTATCGCGGGGCGCGGCCCGCGCTACTGTCCTTCAATTGAGGATAAGGTGGTGCGCTTTGCGGACAAAGAGCGACATCAGATCTTCCTTGAGCCGGAAGGCTATAGCACGGAGGAGGTCTACGTGCAGGGCTTTTCTACGAGCTTGCCGGAGGACGTGCAGGTTATGATGCTGCGCTCCGTAATCGGGCTCGAGCAAGCCGAGATGATGCGCGCGGGGTACGCGATAGAGTACGATTTCGTGGATCCCACACAACTTACGCTCGCGCTCGAGAGCAAGCTCTATGCGGGATTGTTTTTCGCGGGGCAGATTAACGGCTCCTCAGGCTATGAGGAAGCTGCGGGGCAGGGGTTGTGGGCCGGCATTAACGCGGGGGCGAAGGTGCGGGGGCTGCCGCCGTTTGTTTTGCTTAGATCCGAGGCCTACCTTGGCGTTTTAGTTGATGACTTGGTGACTAAGGGAACGAGCGAACCCTATCGTCTAATGACGTCACGGGCGGAGCATCGGCTGCTTCTGCGGTTTGACAACGCTGAGTCGCGTCTCTTGCCTAAGGGGGTGGAGGTAGGAGTGGTTCCCGAGCGGGAATTAGTGCGGTTGCGGGAGGACGAGGCGGGGATTAGACAGTGGGTGGAGTATCTCGAGCGGCGGAAGGTGTCCCCGGAGGAAGCCGTAAATCGACATCTCGCCTCCGTCTTTAGCTCCCCGATTGAACACAATACGGCGGCTGCCGCATTGCTGCGGCGTCCGGAAATTACTTGGGAGAGGCTAAGCGTCATAGTGCCTGAGCTTAGTGAGGTCGCTTTGCACTTGGCACAGCGTGTATCTATTGAAGTGAAATATGCGGGGTATATCGCTAGGCAATGTGAGGCGGTGGAGCTTTTTCAGCGCCTTGAGCTTAAGGCTATCCCGAACGGCGTGCGCTACAGTGAGATGCGCGGGCTTTCGCTGGAGGCGCGCGAGAAACTTGAGCGCGTGCAGCCTCGCTCCTATGGTCAGGCTTCGCGCATCAGTGGGGTATCACCAGCTGACATCGCCATGTTGATGGTACACCTAGAGAGGCGATAGTCGCATGGATAAAGCGGAGTTTGTTAAGGAGTGTGAGGCGCTAGGGGTGCCGTTGCCGCCGCATGCGCTTGGACACTTTTCCTTTTATCTTGAATTTTTACTTGAGTACAACGCTAAGTTTAATCTTACAAAAATTAACACCCCGGGTGAAGTGTGGCGCAAGCATTTCTTGGACAGTTTGTCAGCACTGTTAGTGATTAAGTCGCAAGGTAAAGTTGTTGACGTCGGCAGCGGGGCTGGATTCCCTGGGATTCCACTTGCTATCGCTTGTCCTAGTCTCTACGTGACACTAGTTGACAGCTTGGGTAAGCGCGTGCGTTTTCTGGAGGAGGTAGTGGTCAGACTTGGCCTTGGCGGCGTCAGGGTAGTGCAAGCGCGGGCAGAGGACTTGGGCCGGATGCCGGAACACCGCGAACGATATGCATATGCCGTTACACGGGCCGTGGGTAGCCTAAATGTACTGGCGGAGTACTGCTTGCCGCTTGTAGAGCGAGGAGGCATTATGCTAGCCATGAAGGGAACGGCGGCTTTTAGGGAAGTAGAGGCGGCAGAGAGAGCCGTCAAGGTGCTCGGGGGCGGAGAATTGACGACTTCCGCGTGGACACTGCCGGGAGGCGGTGAGCAGCGAGTGTTAGTCGCGGTGAAGAAGTTCCGTCCGACGCCGCCCACATATCCTCGCCGCGCGGGATTGCCGAGTAAGCAACCGTTGTAGAGCTTGCGGATTAGGCAGGAGAGAAGGCGGGCGGCGTAGAACAGGGTAGGAGCAGGTACGAGTCCTTCGGACTAGAGGAGCGATGGGGATGAAGTGGTTTAGTGGCGGTAATACCGAGCAAGTGCTGCAGATAAACGTCAACGAGGTTCGGCCTAACCCCTACCAACCGCGCAAGACCTTTCCTGAGGAGAACATTAATGAGCTTGCCGCATCCATTAAACAAGTGGGAATTATTCAACCCCTGATTGTGCGCAAGTTAGGATCCGTGTACGAACTGGTGGCTGGCGAACGCAGAGTGCGTGCGGCGAAAGCCGCTGGGCTAGCGACCGTCCCCGTAGTGGTGAAACAGTACACTGATCAAGAGGTTGCTCAGGCTACCCTGATTGAGAACTTGCAGCGCGAGGACCTAAACGTGTTAGAGGAAGCTTTGGCCTATGACCAGTTGCTTAACGACTTTAACCTTACCCAAGAGGAGCTAGCTAAGCGACTGGGGATGAGTCAGTCTACCGTAGCCAACAAGCGCCGCTTGCTTAAGCTCGCGGACGGGGTTAAGGACTTGCTGGCAACGGGGGCACTTTCGGAGCGCCACGCGCGTGCGCTACTTAAGCTTGACAGCCATCAAGTGCAGACCACGCTTGCGGCGTTGGCAGTGAGTGAGGAGATGACGGTTAAACAGACAGAGGAGGCGGTGGAGCGCTTTCTCGCTGGCGAAAGTGAAGAGGAGGCTGTGGCTATGGCGGCGGTTAAGCCGATTAGGCGGTTTTTCGTGAGGGATGTGAGGATTTTCGTTAATTCTGTGCGTCAGGCAATCGACCTCATGAAGAAGAACGGCGTGGCGGCACAAGTAGAGGAGAGGGACGGGGAAACCCACTACGAATTTGTGGTGCGAATTCCAAAGTAACGGGCGACGCGAAATGCAACTGCCGAGGGGAGTTTTGGTGACATGACAGCGAAGGTAATGGCAATCGTCAATCAAAAAGGGGGCGTCGGCAAGACCACTACGGCGGTTAACTTAGGGGCTGCATTGGCGGAGCTGTCAAAGCGCGTGTTGGTGGTGGACATTGACCCCCAAGGCAACACTACTTCCGGGCTAGGAGTTAACCGCTACCGCCTCAAAAAGTGCATCTACAACGTGTTGATCGATGGTGTTCCCATTGAGGCCGTGATTCTGCCGACCAATACGCCTAGGCTAGAACTGGTGCCAGCCACGATTCAACTCGCGGGTGCGGAGATAGAGTTAGTGTTGGCCATGCAGCGAGAGGTAAAGTTGCGTGAGGCAGTGCAGCATGTGCGGCAGAACTACGACTACATACTGATTGACTGCCCGCCTTCGCTCGGGCTGTTGACGTTAAACGCTTTGACTGCGGCGCACGGCGTGTTGATCCCCGTGCAGTGTGAGTATTATGCTTTAGAGGGTTTGAGCCAGCTGATGAACACCGTGTCCTTGGTACAGCGGCACCTAAACCCTGGCTTAGTGGTTTCAGGCGCTTTGCTTACCATGTTTGACCCGCGCACTAATCTGGCCTCACAAGTCGTCGACGAGGTGAGGGCGTACTTTAAGGACAAGGTGTATGCTACCGTTATTCCGCGCAATGTGCGCCTTAGCGAGGCTCCGAGTTACGGCCAGTCCATCCTGGCGTATGACCCCAAATCTAAAGGCACCGAAGTTTACATGGAACTTGCTCGAGAGGTGATTGCGCGTGGGTAAGCCGCGGCTGGGCAAGGGGCTGCAGGCGCTCATAACCGACATGTCGGCGATGGGGACGGACGAGCTCCAGCATATTGCCGTTGACCTGATTATGCCTAATCCCTATCAACCACGACGCGTATTTGCGGAGGAAGAACTGGCGGAGCTCGCGGCCTCCATTAAACAGCACGGCCTAATTCAACCCGTGACAGTTCGGTCACGCAGTGGGCGGTATGAATTGGTGGTGGGGGAGCGACGCTTGCGCGCAGCCAAACTTGCCGGTTTAACTGAGGTTCCGGCTCTAGTTAAAGAGTGGTCTGACAGAGAATCCATGGAGGTTGCGCTGATTGAGAATCTGCAGCGCGAAGACCTCAACCCTATGGAAGAGGCAGCCGCTTTTGCGCAACTGCAGCAGCAGCTTGGGATTACGCAGGAGAGTATAGCTGAAAGGGTTGGGAAGAGCAGGCCGTACGTGGCCAATGCCCTAAGGCTGCTTACGCTTTCTCCGGCCGTAGCTCTACTTGTTTCACGTGGAACACTTAGCGCCGGACACGCACGGGCGGTCTTAGCAGCGCCGGCGGCTAAGCGGGATGTGCTGGCGCAAGAAATGGCGGCGAAGGGTCTAACGGTGCGTGAAGCGGAGCGCTTAGCGGCGAAGGTCGCGGAGAATGTTTCACGTGAAACAATTGTGCAACCAATCAAGGAGAAGCTTCCCCCGGCAGAGATGAGGGAGATGGAGCGCAGTCTGCGCGATTTGCTGCAGACGCGTGTAGAGCTTAAGGGCACGCCCGCCCGGGGCACCATCACCATTACTTTTCACAACGCCGAGGAGCTGGAACGACTCAGAGAGTGGTTTATCAGAGCAGGTGGCGAATTTGCGTGATACAATCTATATGGACAACGCTGCTACCAGTTGGCCAAAGGCTCCCGGGGTCGCGGAGGCGATGGCTGCGTTGCTTGCGCATGGTTCCGGTAGTCCCGGGCGCAGCGGACACGCGCTATCCCTGCAGGCGAGTCGTGCGGTGTTTGCGTGCCGTAGCCAGTTAGCTGAGCTGATCGGGGCGTCGGACGCAGCGCGGGTAGTTTTCACGGCCAACGCTACCCATGCCCTGAACATGGCCATTTTTGGGCTACTTGTGCCGGGGGATCACTGCATCACGACTTCCATGGAGCATAACGCCGTTATCCGTCCGCTGCGCGAGCTGTCTCGCCGTGGGGTAGAACTAACCGTTCTCCCATGTACGGGGGACGGCAAGCTTGAGGCAACGGCGGTGCAGCAAGCCATAAAAAGCAACACCAAGCTCGTGGTGCTCACGCACGCTTCTAATGTTTGCGGAACCCTGATGCCAATAGCCGATGTTGCGGCGATTACGCGGGAAGCTAATGTGCTGCTCCTCGTTGACGCCGCGCAGACTGCGGGGGCACTGCCTATCGCGGTTGAGTCATTGGGGATAGATTTGCTAGCCGCGCCGGGGCATAAGTCATTGCTTGGACCTACGGGCACTGGATTTCTGTATGTGCGGGCGGGCGTAGAGATTGTCCCGATCATATATGGGGGTACGGGAAGCTTTTCGGAACTATCCGAGATGCCTGCGATCTTGCCGGATCGGCTAGAGAGCGGCACGCTTAACGCGGTGGGCATAGTGGGACTTTCGCGCGCACTCAGCTATCTCGCCGCACACGGCGTCGACACTATTAGAGCGCACGAGGTAAGTTTAGCTGCGCAGTTGCGCTCGCGTATCGCTTCCATCCCGGGCGTGACGCTGTATGGGAATGGCCAAGGTGCGTCAATAGTCGCCTTTAACATAGGGAGCATGGGGTCAACGGAGGTAGCCCATATCTTGGACGCCTCCTTCGGCATTGCCGTGCGGGCGGGGCTGCACTGCGCGCCGCTTGCGCACGAGACGCTTGGCACTTTAGGCCAAGGCATAGTGCGCCTCAGTCCCGGCCCCTTTTCTACTATAAAAGAAATCGATGAAGTGGCCGAGGCCATAGAGCGCATCGCGGAGGAGAGAGTTTAGTGCTGGGCACTGTTGTTAACGCTCTGGCGATTCTGGCAGGAGGGATACTAGGGGCGCTGCTGGGCGGTGTCGTTAAAGAAAAAAGCCGCGACACGGTTATGCACGGGCTAGGACTTTCTGTAGCTGTAATTGGGTTGACGATGGCTCTAAAAACCGCTAATCCTCTCATAGTTATCGCCAGCCTTGTGCTAGGTGGCCTAGCAGGGGAGTGGATGGACATAGAGGGGCGCCTCTACAGAGGGGCAGCACTGGTAGAGAAACGCTACGTGCGCGGCAAAGGTAAACTCGCGCAGGGCTTTGTCACTACCAGCTTGATCTATTGTGTAGGGGCGATGGCCATTATGGGGAGCTTAGAGAGCGGCATAACCGGCAACCACGCCACCCTCTACGCCAAGGCCATGTTGGATGGCGTGTCGGCAGTGGTGTTTGCTTCTACGCTTGGTTTAGGCGTAGCGCTTTCGAGTCTGTCGGTGTTTTTTTACCAAGGCGCGATTACGCTACTGGCGGCTTGGATTTCGCAGTGGCTTACACCTGCGGCTGTGACCGAGATGACGGCCACGGGTGGTATCCTTATCGTAGCGATTGGTCTTAACGTATTGGAGATCAAGAAAATCCGCGTAGGCAATCTGTTGCCTGCGATTCTGCTTGCAGTTTTGATTACCATAGGTGTTGGGTAAGAGCGCGCGTAGAGTGGCTAAAGAGGCCGAACATATGCCCGTTTACGAATTTGAGTGTCCAAAGTGCAGTATGAACGTGACCAAGCTCTGTCGTCTAGGAACTGATGGCAGTGAGATACAGTGCCCGCTCTGTCATGTGTTTGGCCTGAAGCGGAAGTTGTCGCGGTTTGCCAGCCCCGGCACGGGGGACGTGTAATTTTGTTTTGCACTCCTTCCCTTCCTGCCAATCTCTTCAGCATCACGCCAATCCGTGGAACAAAAAAGAACCGTCCCCATCGTTCCATTAATATAGGGGGGTATTTGATTGCGGATATCGGAGCATCCCATTCTTAGCTTTAGGCGGGGAAAGGAAATTAAGTTCACCTACGAGGAGCAGGAGCTCGCGGGGTACGAGGGAGAGACAATCGCGGCGGCGTTACACGCGGCCGGAGTGAAGGTGCTGAGTAAGAGCGCTGTGTTGCACCGTCCGCGCGGCTTTTTTTGTGCCATCGGCACGTGTAGCTCTTGTCTGATGGTAGTTGACGGCGTTCCTAACGTGCGTGTCTGCGTCACGAAGCTCAAGGCGGGCATGGTGGTTAAACAGCAGCACGGGAGGGGGGTTCTCGCGTGAAGACGGTTGACATCTGTGTGATTGGCGGCGGCCCCGCAGGCCTTAACGCCGCGCTAGCCGCGTCGAGCGGAGGTGCGTCTGTGCTCTTGCTGGATAATGCCGACCACCTGGGTGGACAGCTAGTTAAGCAAACCCATATGTTCTTTGGCTCGGAAAGGCAGCAAGCGGGTACACGCGGGATAGACATAGCGGTCTCCCTGACCACAGCCGTGCAAGGCACCCCGTCAATTGAGGTCTGGCTGGAGACCACCGCCTTAGGCCTCTACGATGACGGCGTGCTCACCGTAGAGTGCCTAGGTGAGTATCGCAAGGTTAAGGCCGAGCGTTTTGTCGTGGCTACAGGCGCGAGCGAAAAAATGCTAGCCTTTAAGGGAAACGACCTGCCGGGCGTATATGGTGCCGGTGCCGTGCAAACTCTGATGAACGTATTTGGCATTAAGCCGGGACAGCGCGTATTGATGGTGGGAGCTGGGAATATTGGCCTGATTGTTTCATATCAGCTCTTGCAGGCGGGGGTAAGCGTTGCGGCGATTGTGGAGGGCGCGCCTCGCATTGGCGGGTATCTCGTGCATGCCGCGAAAGTGCGCCGGGCAGGAGTGCCCATACTTACATCACACACGATTCTCGAGGCTTACGGCCAAGATAGCGTAGAGGGAGCAGTGATCTGCCAACTCGATCAAGCGTGGCAGCCAATTAAGGGTACGGAACAGAAAATCCCCGTTGACGTCATATGTCTGGCAGTAGGGCTGTCCCCTTTGTCTGACCTGCTGTGGCAAGCGGATTGCCGCATGCTGTATATACCGGAACTAGGCGGCCATGTTGCTTGGCGGGATGAGAGCTTGCGCACCAGTCAGCCGTATATTTTTATCGCCGGCGATGTAGCGGGGATTGAAGAGGCGAGCAGTGCCATGGTGGAGGGGTTGCTGGCGGGCTACGTAGCCACGTTGGACATTGGACTTGCCCCAAGCGATGTAAGCGAGCGCATCCGCGCGGCGAGAGAGCAGCTTGTGGAACTCCGCAGTGGCCCCGAAGGAGAGAAGACTCGTCTTGGGCTAGCAGCAGTACAGGGTGAGGCGAGGTGAGCACAGTGGAGAAAGAGCTTAAGCGCACAGGTGTACCAGACAACCGCGATGTCGACTCCGTCTACCCGGGCAAGGAACGCTTGGCCAGCGGGGCGGTAGCGGTCTTGGAGTGCTTCCAACGCATTCCCTGTAATCCTTGCGCCACCTGTTGCCCAAGGAAGGCGATCAAAGCGTTTCACGACATCAATGACTTACCGATCATCGACTGGGAAAAATGCAACGGCTGCGCTATATGTGTAGCGAACTGTCCGGGACTAGCCATATTTGTCATTGACGAGAACTACAGCCCCACTGAGGCACTCCTGAAATTACCCTATGAATTTGTGCCGCTGCCGAGAGCAGGGGATGAGGTTAAGGTGCTTAACCGGGCCGGGCAAGAGGTAGGTGTGGGACGCGTAGTGCGGGTGCAGAATCCGCCGAGCTTTGACCGCACTGCAGTGGTGCACCTAGCAGTCCTAAAGGAGCTCGCGCGAGAAGTTCGGTTCTTCATCCTAGGAGGTGCAGAAGGTGAGTGAACAAGATAAGGACATCATCGTTTGTCGGTGCGAGGACCTGACCTTAGCTGACGTAAAGAGACTCATCAGCAAAGGCTACCGCACACTTGACGAACTCAGGCGGATAGGGCGCTTAGGCATGGGACCATGTCAGGGGAAGACGTGTCGGGCCCTAGTGCAGCGGGAGCTGCAGGCAGCCGGAACGCCGCTTAAACACCAACTCCCCGGCACCTATCGTCCTCCCACGCGACCCATTACCTTAGGGAGCATTGCGGCGGGCAGCAGTGAGGAGGCCAGCAAGGATGCACAGTAGCGCCGAGGTAGTAGTTATCGGCGGAGGCGTAAACGGGGTGGCCATCGCCTACGAGCTAGCCAAACGCGGGTGCACGGACGTAGTGGTGTTAGAGCGGGATTACCTAGCCAGCGGGGCTACCGGGCGCTGCGGGGCAGGAGTACGGCAGCAGTGGGGCACGGAAATGAACCTGCGTATGTCCATCGCCAGCGTCAAAAGGTTTGAAACCATGAACGAAGACCTCGACTATGACGGAGATATTGAGTTTAAACAAGGCGGGTACTTGCTCCTAGCTTACACGCCCGCCGGGTGGGAGCAATTCCAGAAGAACGTAAATCTACAACGCAGCTTTGGCTTAGGGGTAAAGCTCTGCACCCCGGCAGAGGCGCGGGAGATAGTGCCGCATCTTAACACCGAGGGCCTCCTCGGAGCCACCTTTAATCAAACCGACGGGCACTGTAATCCCTTTCATGTCACTGACGCCTACGCTCAGGCGGCACGCCGTCTCGGCGTTAAAATATACACGAACACCGAGGTATTAGGCATTCGACGCGGCGGTGCAGGCGAAGGGCGCATCGTCGGGGTTAAGACCACGGGGGGCTATATTGCTACGCCGGTCGTAGTTAATGCGGCAGGCGGATGGTCTAAGGACATTGCCGCTATGGCGGGAGTAGACATACCTACGTACTCGGAGCGTCACCAGATTCTTGTGACCGAACCCGTGGCACCAATGCAAGGGCCCATGGTCATGTCTTTTCACCACCATATTTACTGCCAACAGACGCCGCACGGGAGTTTCATTATGGGGCTTGGGGACGCGGCGGAAAAGCCGGGGTACAGCAGTCGCTCTACGTGGCAGTTTGCGGAAGAGATGGCGCAGAAAATCACGTGGCTTTTGCCTCCACTTAAAGGCATCCGCGTCGTGCGCCAATGGGCAGGCTTGTACAACATGACACCGGACCGCACTCCAATTTTAGGTGCGGTTCCCGAGGTGCCTGGGTTATTTTTAGCGGTAGGTTTCAGCGGTCACGGGTTTATGTTAGCACCCATGACCGGCGTGTTGCTGGCCGAGAGCGTTCTAGGCCTCCCGGCCTCGCTGCCCATAGAAAAAATGGATTTAGGGCGCTTTGCGCGGGGCGAGCTCTTTGACGAGCCTTCAGTAGTCTAGCGGCTGCCTTGGGCCTTGCGGCGTTGCTGACCGGTCGTGGGGGCGACATACCAGTTATCTGCCAAGAGCAACTCGCCGATAGGCACAAAGCTGTAACCCTGTTCGCGCAGGTGCGTGAGGATGGGCTCTAGAGCCTCTGGTGTATAGGCGGCGTTGTTGTGAAACAAGACGATGGCACCGGGATGAGCCCGCGTCGTGACGCGCGTGAAAATCGACTGCGGGGTGGCCTCCTTACGCCAATCTAGGGAGTCGATACTCCATTGGATGGTGTGGTAACCCAAGGCAGTTAGCGTTTCAATTACACGGTTACTGTAGGCACCAAACGGGGGACGAAAGAGGCGCGGCGTCCGCCCCGCTGTCTCCTTGATGATGTCGTGCGTGCGGGATACCTCAAGCGCTATCTGCTCCATCGTAAGCGGGACGAGGTTGGGGTGGGTAGAAGAGTGATTTCCAATTTCGTGCCCCGCTCTGGCGATGCGCTGCGCCACCTCGGGATACTTTTCTACCCAAAAGCCCACAAGAAAAAACGTAGCGCGTCTTGATGGCGGTGCAATATGGCTAGGAGGTCGTCGGTGTAGTCGGCACCCCAGGCAGCATCAAAGGACAGAGAAAGTCCTTTCTCTGTCCTTTCTACGCTGTAAATAGGAACTAGGCGGGCAGTCGTAGCCACAGCCGCCAAGTTCCTGATCAGCCAGCCGGGGTAGGACAAGTTTGTCAGCTGCCATAGTAACCCTAGGCCTACTGCCAGCGCCAGCCACCGTTCGCGCGGTCTTATCCGTAGCACCATCCACATGTGCATCCCTCCGAGCTTCACCTAAGCCTATGCCAAGGGAATAGAGGCTATGCGCTCCGGGTCGAGCAAGAACTCAGCCTATTTCCTGCGCAGTACTGTGCCGACAGCGAGGCCCGCCGAAATGGCAATCGCCATATGCGCAACACTAGACAGGGCTACCAAGGCTTCGCGGTAATTGCCTTGGGCGAAATAGAGCATGCTGAAATAGGCGGCAGCGCCGGGCACTAGGGGGATGATGCCCGCGATAATGTATACCGTCGCCGGAATTTTAGAGGCACGCGCCAACAGTTCGCTAGCTAGCCCGACAACGGACGCAGCCAAAAACACCGCAGCGGGTGAACCCGTGCCAGCGTTCTGCAATATCAGAAAGACGCCATAGCCAAGCGCGCCAATCAACCCGCACCAAAGGAGAGATATTGGGGGCGCTCTAAAGATCAGAGCAAAACTTAGGGTGCCAACAAAACAAGCGGTTAAGAGCAGTAGCGTGTTCATAGGATACCGCCAAGCGTAGCCCACAGCGTTCGTGAGCAGCACGCCCGGCATCAAGATTAGGATGGCACCAAGCACAGTGGGCTGTAAGCTTGTAGGGAAAACTATAGACATGACAACTGCATTAAACGCGCCTAACGCACCCCCGCAGTAGTCGATGGCAAAACGATTAATGCCAAGGCGGCTGAGCTTACGTATGAGGAAAAAGACTAGCAGGCCCCCAATTCCCCCCGCAGCAGCATCTACTGCAGTGCCTCCGAATAGTACCGTGAACGAACTTCCCGCAGAGAAAGCTGCTACGGC
>QLUS01000029.1 GCA_018725535.1 Bacillota bacterium | reverse complement strand
GCTACTTACGGGTGAGCTCGACGTGACTGCTTTGCAGGTGGGTGCTATACAACGGTGCGGGATAGGGGAGGTTCTCCTCAGGCCGCTGTCAGAGCAATCGACGTGGCTGACCTATGAACTGCTGCTAGAGGGCAGGATCGCGGAGCTCGCTTGGACGGAGCCCCTAGTGACCGCCGCTCTAGTCGAAGTGTCCCTCGAACGTGAAGCAGCGAGCCCGCACTTTGCTCAGCCCACGCACGTGCTGCTAACCCTGACAGTTAAGGACGGCGTTCTGTCCACAGCTTATGGCGAAATGCTTGCGCGACTAAGGGGGGTACTGGCCGACAGGTATGATCTCAGTCCCGCAGCAATAACGATGCAAGTGAGATAGGAGTGATGAAAAGTGAGTGATACCGTAACCAACACTATGCAAAAGCTCCTTGAAAACAAGAAAGTGCAGTTGCTGCTAGCGCTCGCCTTGGTTTTGGTGGCTCTACGGCTGTATTCACCTCCGGTGCCTCAGCGGGATACGACGCTAGTCCATGCGCAGAGAGAATCGTCATTACTGACAGAGTCGAGTCTAAGTTCACTGCTCGAATACCAGAGAAGCCTCGAAGCGCAGTTAGTTACACACCTGTCCCATATTGCAGGCGCGGGGCAAGTCGCGGTGATGATTACTTTTGCCGCCTCGGGGCAGACCGAGTTCGCTACCAACAGAGAAGAAACTCGCCGCAGCATGTACTCGCTGTGGCCGCCGCAACCCGTCAGCCGATTGGGACCGATCAACGGAACGATACCGGTGAGCGGAGTACCCGCGATAGGGGAAAGCGAGTACTTTGCGGAGCATCGCCTCGAACGGGACAGGGAGAGGAGCCTAAGAATCGAACTACTTAAAGGGATGATGAACAACCCAAACCTTGACGCTGCGGCGCGGGGCAAGGCGCAAGTAGAGATCATGAACGCCAGCACCCGTCGGGAGCAAGAAAAACAGATTGAGCGCCTGATCATTGGTCAGGGTTTTGTTGACGCCGTCGTCGTTTTCGGCGAAGGAAACGCCGTAGCGGTAGTACGTGCCGACAGTATGACGGAGACTGAAGCCTTGACCATCGCGGAAACGGTCTGTAACATCAGCGGCCTACGCCTGCAGAATGTGCGTGTGAGGTTTCGTAAATAGGCTGTTTCAGGGGTATAAGTTCTGATATAATAAGCCCGTAACAAGCAGGAGGTGATCTGTTTGGAAAAAGCTCTCCAACACGGCTCAACTGATGTGGGCACGGTCCGCATTGAGCCGGATGTTGTGGGTACCATCGCGGGGCTAGCCGCCAGTGAAGTCCCTGGGGTGACGGGCATGAGCGGTGTATCCATAGTAGAGATGCTGCGCAAAAGCAACCTTTCCAAGGGAGTAAAAGTCACTGTAGGCGAGCGAGAGGCCGCCGTTGATGTATACGTGATCCTAGATTACGGCGTTAAAATTCCCGAAGTTGCGCTGCGCGTACAGGAAAACGTGCGCACCGCCATAGAGACTATGACCGGCCTCGTGGTGGTAGAAGTAAACGTCCATGTGCAATCCGTGGCCATCCACGAAACTAAGCCAGAAAATAGGGTTGAGACCTTGACCTAGATTGCTATCTAGGGGTCTAGATTGCTATCTAGGCAATGAATTTGCGCGTTGAAGCATTCCAGAGGAGGTTGCTGTTATGAACATTTTGGACCGCATCATGCTGACGCTCTATACCTTAGCGGTCGCAGCCTTGTCCTTACTTGTGTTTGGGGCCTCTATTGATTTCCCGCCGGGGTTTTACTCCGCTGAGCTGGGCGCATTGCTCACGCAGTGGGAGGCAATACTAGTGGCGCTGTTCTTCTTTGTGGTCAGCGTCCGGTTCTTGTTGTCGGGTATCCGGCGCGAGCGCCCGTCGCGCGCGGCAGTGACCCACCAAGGCGAATTAGGCGACGTCCGCATTTCCCTTAACGCTATTCGCAACTTGACCCAACGCACAGTGCTTGGCTTGCGCGGGGTGCATACGGCGAAAGTGCGAGTGCAATTAGCGGAAAAGGGCTTAGAGCTTACGATTGAGCTCGCAGTGACGCAGGACAGCAACATCCCCGCGCTAACTGCCCAAGTGCAGGAAACAGTGCGCAAGCATATCGAGGCCTGTACCGGGGTGGGCGTGTTGGCTGTCCGAGTGCTCGTCGTTGAAATGGCACCGGCTAGCTCCCGCGTCCGCGTGCAGTAGGTGGTCGCATGAGAACACTACTTCGCGCCTTGCTGACACACTACCGCGGCAGGATTATCGGCACAGTGGTTGGTATTACGTTTGCGCTGGTATATCTGTACTTTGGCCCTTGGCAGACCTTGTTCATTGGGGTTTGCGCCTTGCTTGGCTACTACCTTGGCACCCGGCTCGATGCGGATGAGGACCTGCGCTCCCTACTAGAGCGCATACTGCCCCCCGTCGACTAACTTTTCTCGTTGCCGGAAAGGAGACACAACATGAGCCGTCGCACGGCCCGAGCTGCCGCTATGCAGGCACTCTATCAGTTAGACACCGGTCTTGTTAGCGTAAGTTCAGCACTTGAATACGCGTTTGAGACCACTCCCGTTGTGGGCAATGATGAGCAATTCGCGCGTGAACTGGTGGCTGGAACCCTTGCCAAGTGGGAGGATATAGACTCTCTCGTCAGCGCGGCCCTAGCGGAATGGGCTATCGACCGCTTGGCGCGGGTGGATCGCTCCTTGCTGCGCCTCGCAGTATCTGAGATGCTCAGTCAGCGCGAAGACACTTCTGTCGGAGTGATCATCAATGAATGCATTGAGCTAGCTAAGCAGTACAGCACTGAGGAATCGAGCCGTTTCGTCAACGGCATTCTGGGTGCCATTGCCCGCAAACTGAGCGTGAATCAGCTGTGACCGGGGTTGTACTCGGCGTCGACACCAGTAACTACATGACTTCAGCGGCGCTGGTGTCTCTGACGGGAGAAATTCTAGCTGACAGGCGCAAGTTATTGCCCGTACCAAACGGCGCAGTAGGGCTCAGGCAATCTGACGCCCTATTTTTGCACATTAAGCAGTGGCCTGAAGTTCTGGCGGGAATTCCGCTCAAGGACTACAATCTCCTAGCGGTAGCGGCAAGTGTGTCACCTCGGGCACAGACGGGTTCTTATATGCCTGTTTTTATGGCGGGGCACAGTCTAGGGCAGTCTGTGGCGTATGGAGCTAACGTGCCACTTTTCACGTTCTCGCATCAGGAAGGCCACCTGCGGGCAGCTCTAAGCCATTTGCTTGTTCAGCCTACTTCGGATTTTTTGGCCGTGCAGGTAAGCGGGGGCACGACGGATGTGCTCTTGGTGAGCCCACGTGCGTCGGGGGGCTATGTACTGCGCTTACTTGGCTCCAGCGTAGACCTGCATGCGGGTCAATTTATTGACCGAGTTGGCGTGCGTATGGGGGCGCAGTTTCCCTGCGGTATGTTTCTAGATGGTCTAGCGCAGAGCCTAAGCGGCGAGCCTTACGTTATTCCGTCGTCCGTCAAGGGACGAGCTATCAGCTTTGCCGGGCCTGCCACAGCTGCGATACGCGCGTTAGGCAATGGTGTGCCGCAGGCGGAGGTGGCTGCGGGTGTGTTCCGCTGTATTGCCAACTCGTTAGAGAAAGTGCTGCGGCTCTGCGTAGAGGAGTACCGCATAAGCACGGTGGTCTTATGCGGCGGGGTAGCCGCCAACTCTCATATTCGCGCACGCCTCGTCGAGCGCATGCGTCGGCTCGACTTCTTGTTTGCGCCGGAGGGCTTAGCGGGGGACAACGCTGTGGGCACGGCACTATTGGGACTAGAGGAGGCATTTTTGTGGCAACAATCATTGACGGTAAGGCGCTGAGCGAGAAAATTAGGGCGGAGGTGGCGGAGGAAATCGCTAGAAGCGCACTCAAGCCACACCTTGCCGTGGTATTGGTGGGGGATGATCCTGCAAGCCACACTTACGTCGGCATGAAGGAAAAAGCTTGTCGCGCCGCTGGGGTTCTCTCTTCTGTGCACAAGCTGAACCTCGACGTAACGCAAGCGGAACTAATGGCCCTCATTGCCGACTTGAATCATGACGAATTTGTACACGGCATTCTTGTGCAATTGCCGCTGCCGCGCCACCTAGATCAAATGGCGGTGTTTGGTGCGATTAGACCCGAGAAGGATGTGGACGGTTTTCACCCCCAAAATGTTGGCCTCTTAAATCTAGGCTTACCCGGCGCACTTGTGCCCTGCACTCCCGCCGGTGTGATGGAGATGCTTAAGTCCATCAGCTACACCCTTAAGGGCAAGCACGTGGTTGTTGTGGGGCGCAGCAACGTAGTCGGCAAGCCTATGTCCACACTAGCTCTGCTTGCTGGCGCTACCGTCACCATTACTCACCGCTACACAGAGAACTTGGCCGTTTACACGCGGCAAGCCGATGTGCTGATTGTCGCCGTGGGGAAACGCGACTTAATCACGGCGGACATGGTCAAGCCGGGGGCGGTGGTCATTGACGTGGGTACCAACAAAGTGGGTAACAAGCTCGTGGGCGATGTTGATTTCGCAGGCCTACAAGAAGTCGCTTCGCATCTTACTCCCGTCCCCGGCGGAGTTGGCCCCATGACGATTGCCCTGCTCATTAAGAACACGCTGCAAGCGGCAAAAATGCAGCATGGCTAAACCCCTATCAGTTTTTGAACTAACGAGCATAGTACGGGATGCCCTTAGCATCGAACGGCTGACTAATGTTTGGGTCAGCGGCGAATTGTCCAATTTTAAGGCGCATACGTCGGGGCACTGCTACTTCACGCTTAAGGACGAACGTGCCAGCATTCGCATGGTGATGTGGCGGAGCAAAGCGGCTAGCTTGACCTTTCGCCCTGCGGACGGCATGAAGGTTTTAGCGCGAGGCAGCGTCAGTGTCTACGAGCGTGATGGCAATTACCAGCTCTACGTCGACAAGCTGGAGCCGATGGGGTTAGGCTCGCTCTACCTAGCGCTTGAACAACTTAAACAGCGGCTCGCAGCCGAAGGGTTGTATCGTACGGAACGCAAACGTCCCCTGCCGGGCTTTCCACGCGTTGTAGCGGTGCTGACATCGCCTACCGGTGCCGCCGTGCGCGACATTGTGACGGTGATGGAACGGCGCTGGCCTCTCGCGCGGGTGTTAGTCATCCCGGTGGTGGTGCAGGGGGCGGAGGCGGCACCGTCCATTGCGAGTGCCTTAGCGACAGTAGCAGATTACCCCGAAATCGACGTGGTGGTACTTGGCCGCGGGGGAGGTTCCTTAGAGGACTTGTGGGCCTTTAACGACGAGCTTGTCGCGCGGGCGATCTTCGCCTGCCCTGTCCCGGTGGTATCTGCTGTCGGACATGAGACCGATTTCACCATTGCCGACTTGGTGGCAGACCTGCGTGCTCCTACTCCTAGTGCGGCAGCCGTCCTAGTTGTACCCGACATACAAGAAGTAGAGCGTCACCTTACCCAGCTTGCGTCGCGCATGCAGAGGGGTATAGGGGGAAGGGTTTCCAACTCGAGGCAGTATCTTGACTATTTGTCCGTGCGTTTTCAGTCGGTCTCGCCAGCTCACACCATCGCCAGGAAGCAACAAACGGCGGAAGCGCTATTACTCCGCATGCAAAATGCTGTGCAGAGACGGCTCGAAGGGGCGGGTGCCTCCCTTGCGCAACAAGCTTTGCGCTTTCAGGCTATCAGCCCGCTTAACGTGCTGGCGCGCGGCTACAGTGTGACACGCGCGGGAGGCAAAGTTCTTAAATCCGAGGACGACGTAGCGATGGGGGATACTCTCACCACTACCCTGTACAGCGGCACAGTCTACTCTGTTGTTACCGGAAAGGAGGAAGCGCATGAACTTCGAGCAAACCCTAAAGGAATTAGAGGAAATCGCGGCTAAACTCGAACACGGTGACCTGTCGCTAGAGGAGGCTTTGTCGCTTTATGTGCATGGAGTCGAGGCACTGCAGGCGTGCCAGGCATTACTCGCGGAAGCCGAACAGAAAGTGGAGTTACTGGCGAAAGAGACACGCAAACCTTTCTCACCCCAAGCCCCGATATGAAGCGGTTTGATCTCGCCCGCTACAAGTTGCTGGTCGACGAAGCACTGGAAACATTTCTGCCGGGGGGATCAGAACACCCGGTCACTATTCATCAGGCTATGCGCTACAGCCTTTTCCCGGGTGGGAAGCGCTTGCGCCCAAGCTTAGCCCTTGCTGTGCATGAGATGTTTGGCGGCAAACCCGCGCACTTCTTGCCAGCGGCGGCAGCTGTAGAGTGTGTGCATACTTATTCCCTTATTCATGACGACCTGCCGGCCATGGACAACGATGATTACCGCCGCGGCCGTCTCACCACACACAAAGTTTATGGGGAGGCGATGGCTATACTAGCCGGAGACGCCTTGTTGACGCTTGCCTTTGAGTTAATGACGCATCGCTTAACGGAGTACTACAGCGCCGCGCGCGTGCTTAACAGCACTGCGGAACTGGCTTTCTCGGCGGGTACTTATGGATTGGTCGGCGGTCAAGTCGTGGACATTTGGGCAACTAATCGGGAAGTAACAAACCCCGTGCAGACGCTAGAGTATATTCACGCACACAAAACGGGTGCGCTCATCACTGTAGCCGCCCGCATTGGGGCTATTCTTGCCGGGGCGACGAAAAGCGAGCTTGCGCATATCACGCGCTATGCTACGCAGTTAGGTTTAGGCTTCCAAATTCGCGACGATATCTTGGATGCGCAAGCAAGCGAGACGGGGAAACTTACATATGTTAGCATCTATGGCCTGCAAGGAGCAGAAGAGAAAGTGCGCCGCTGTTTTGAATCCTGCCTAGCCGCCCTCGAGCCACTGGCTGGAAATTTCGCCCTACAGCAGGCAGCTGACCTCTGTCTTAACAGGAAGAGCTAACTCGGAGGTGGCTGGATTGTCTTGGATAGAAGTACTGCAAACTAATCCTATCCTTTACCGCGCTTGCCTGGCCTGGTTGACGGCCCAAGGCTCGAAGGTGGTACTTGCTTGGATGAGATCTGGCAAGTTCAGCTGGGAACGTGTGACGGGTGCCGGCGGCATGCCTAGCACTCACTCCGCGGTGGTAAGCGCTTTGGCGGCGGGTGTCATCAGATTCACGGGATTTACCAGCCCGTATACAGCCATTACCGTCGTGTTTGCGTTGATTGTTATGTATGACGCCACAGGCGTGCGGCAGGCAGCAGGAAAGCAAGCGGAGGCGCTAAACAAGCTGATCGTCCACTTGATGCTGCATGGTCACATTGGCGAGGAGCCGCTTAAAGAACTGCTCGGGCACACGCGCGTAGAGGTGTTGGTAGGCGCTCTCTTAGGTATACTGATCGCCTATGCGTAGAGAGATGTGCCGATTGAGGAGGGAACTCAACTGCTGGAGCGCATAAATCACCCGCGCGATTTGCGGGAGCTGACGGCTAGGGAACTAGAAGTCCTAGCACAGGAAATACGCGGGCTCATTATTTCTGTGGTCGCGAAGAATGGCGGGCACTTGGCTTCAAACCTTGGCGTGGTGGAACTGACGTTAGCCTTGCATCGGGAGTTCGAAGCCGAGCAAGACCAAATCGTGTGGGATGTAGGACACCAAACATATGCGCATAAGATACTTACCGGGCGCCGCGAGCGTTTTGCCAGTTTGCGCCAAGAGGGCGGCTTAAGTGGATTTCCGAAGCGCGAAGAAAGCCCTTGTGATGCTTTTAACACCGGACATGCTACGACATCCATCAGCGCAGCACTTGGACTTGCAGAAGCTATGCGGCAGTCAGGGTCGCGTTCGCATGTCGTGGCAGTTATTGGGGACGGTGCGCTGACCGGGGGCATGGCTTGGGAGGCCATTAATCACGCCGCTTACCTAGCTCGACCGCTGATTGTCATCCTCAATGACAACGAAATGTCAATTTCCACAAATGTAGGAGCTATTGCCCGCTACCTTAACACCCTGCGCACCACGAGGTTGTACCGCCAGACCAAGCAAGATGTGCAAGGCGTATTAAAAGGCATGGGTAGTCTGGGAGACAGTGTCTGGCGATGGGCTACTCGCTTTAAGGATAGCCTTAAATACTTGTTGGTCGGGGGCATGGTCTTTGAGGAGCTGGGCTTTACTTACTTAGGCCCGGTAGATGGACACAGCATCCCCGAACTTACAGCTGTGTTGCGGCAAGCTAAGCAGCTTGCCGAGCCGGTGCTTATCCACTGCCTCACCGAAAAAGGAAGGGGATACTTGCCGGCGCTTCAGCAACCGGACCAGTACCACAGCGCTTCGCCCTTTATGGTGGAAACAGGCGAGCGCATCGAAGGTGACGTCTGCAGGCGGACCTTTACCCAGTTATTTGGCGAGGGCTTAGTTTCCTTGGCAGAACAAGATGACAAGCTGGTGGCCATTACCGCCGCTATGCTAGACGCGACAGGCCTGAAAGACTTTGCGCGCTGTTTCCCCAAACGTATCTATGATGTAGGTATTGCTGAGGCGCATATGATGACTTTTGCAGCAGGGCTGGCTGCGGGGGGACTTAAGCCTGTGGTGGCGGTTTACTCTACGTTTATGCAGCGGGCCTACGACCAGGCACTGCACGATGTCTGCCTGCAGAAGTTGCCAGTAGTTGTGTGCCTAGACAGAGCCGGAGTCGTGGGCGAAGATGGAGAAACTCATCACGGTCTCTATGATCTGTCGTACTTGCGCACTCTCCCTAATATGACGATACTTGCCCCAAGCGGCGAACAAGACATGCTGCCCTTACTGGAAAAGGCTTTACGCTTAGGGGCACCCGTGACTTTGCGCTACCCGCGCGACTGTGCGCGTGACCTGCCAATGAAACTTCCGGTACACGGTACGCTGTTAATTGACGAAGAGCCCGATTGCCTACTTGTCGGGATTGGACCATTGTTTCTAGAGTGCTATCAGGCGGCGAGCCGTCTCAAGCGGCAGGGGGTGCGTGCGGGCGTCTGGTACTGCCCCGAGGTGTGGCCATTAGAGGACGAACTCCTTAGGCTGGCCATGCGCGTAAAGCTTGTGGTTACAGCGGAAGACAACATCTTAGCGGGTGGATTTGGCGCAAGCCTAGCAGAGGGAATGCCTGCAGGGAACACAAAGCTCGTGCGGCTTGGCTTTGCAGATGGCTGCGTATCTCACGCTCACCGCAGCGTCCTGCTTAGCAAAGCCGGGCTTACGGCAGAGGGTATTGTAGCGGCGGTAATCCATGCGCTCCAATAAGATGCGCTTAGACGTTCTCCTGCTGGAAAAGGGCTTGGCCGAATCGCGTGTGCAGGCGCAGGCACTTATCCAGAGTGGTGCCGTGCGGGTGGGGGGAGACATAGCCGATAAACCCGGCCACACCTATGCTCCCGACAGCTTCGTTACCGTGCAAAATGCGCCGCACCGTTTTGTCTCGCGCGGCGGTTTGAAGCTAGAGCAGGCTTTAAGGCAGTTTGGCATATCGTTGTCCGGCCGCGTAGTGTTAGACGTGGGCGCGTCGAGCGGCGGCTTTACCGATTGCGCGCTGCAAAATGGTGCGCAGTATGTGATTGCCGTCGACGTAGGACAGGGACAGCTAGCGTGGAAGCTGCGCAACGATGAGCGAGTACAAGTATTGGAAAAGACGAATATTCGCTATCTGCAGCGCGAACAGCTGCGTGAACGCCCGGATGCCGCCACTGTAGACGTGTCCTTTATCTCCTTGTCGCTTGTCTTGCCCGCAGTTAATGCGTTGCTCTCCGTACGTGCAGATGTGATAGCTTTGATTAAACCGCAGTTCGAGGCAGGCAGACAGGAGGCATCGCGGGGCCGCGGCGTAATTTTGGATTCTGCCATTCACAGCGCGGTTATCGCTGATGTGCTGCAGGCGGCAAGAAATTTAGGGTGGGGCATATTTGGCTTGACGTATTCACCCATCAAGGGACCCGAGGGTAATATTGAGTTTCTCTGCTGGTGGAAAACCGGCGAGCCTGACGGCATCTTAGTCAATATAGAACAAGTGGTAGCGGACGCTCACAGGGAAGCGAAGTGACATCTGCGTCTAGTGGAGGTGGTGCAAATGACCCTAGGAATTATCGCCAACCTAGAGAAAGAGAACACAGTGGCCGTAACGCGGCAGATGATTGCAGAACTCACGGCGCTTAAGCAAGAAGTTATGCTGCCAATCAGCTTAGCCTCCCGCATCGAGCGCCAGGAGCTAGGGTGCGTGGAGCAGGAAATGGCCGAAGTGTGTTCGGCCATCGTCGTGCTGGGGGGAGATGGCACGCTCTTGTCGGTGGCGCGGAAGTGGCCGTTCTGGGGAGTGCCCCTGATGGGGGTCAATCTTGGGCACCTTGGCTTCTTGACTGAGGTAGAGGAGAGAAACGTAACCGAAGCGCTGCGCATGATTGTCAGGGGAGAATTCCGGCTGCAGGAACGCATGATGCTTAAAGCTACGGTAATCAGGAGTAGCACGCGTTTGCAGGAAGCCTTCGCGCTTAACGATAGCGTGGTGACTAAGGGTGCCTTTGCGCGCATGATTAGGCTAGAGATTCATATCGGCAAAAGCTACCTTGAGACTTTCCCGGCTGACGGCATGATTGTATCCACCCCCACAGGTTCAACAGCGTATTCTCTTTCGGCGGGAGGCCCGATTGTGGACCCCGCGATGCAGCTGATGCTGCTTACGCCCATATGTGCCCATATGCTGCAAGCCCGCCCAACAGTAATCTCGCCGCGGGAAAAGATACGCATTCGGTTGCACTCCGTCCACGACGACATCGTACTCACACTGGATGGCCAAGAGGGCATACGGCTTCTGCCCGACGACGAGGTTGTTATTGAAAGAGCGGATATCGTGACCCGCTTGGTTAAGGTGGCGCCGCGCAGCTTCTATGACGTACTCCGGCACAAACTGACCGAGGTAAGGAGTTCGCCGCATGCTTGAGCGTTTGTTCGTACAGAACTTTGCCGTAATCAAGGAGCTTAGCCTTGAATTAGGACCGGGGCTAACAGTGCTATCAGGCGAAACGGGGGCGGGAAAGTCCATTATCGTTGACGCCGTCTCGCTCTTAGTTGGCGGGAGAACATCTCCGGACATGATTCGGTCTGGATGTGAGCGGGCACTGGTTCAAGGCGTGTTTAGGGCTTATGACGCAAACGCGGCGAACCTGCTTGCTTTGCACGGGCTTGCAGATGAAGGCGAATTGATTATCACCCGTGAGATTACGGCAAACCGCTCGACTTGCCGCATCAATGGCCAGAGCGTCACGCAAGGCTTGCTTAGACAACTTGGAACACAGCTTGTGGACATACATGGTCAGCACGAACACCAGTCCCTCTTTTCGCCTGCGGCGCATCAACAGTTGATTGATAGATTTGCGGGGGCGAGAGCGGCCGAGCTATTAACGTCGCTAGCAGGCGAAGTTAAGGCTTATGAGGAGTGTGAGCGGGGGCTTAAATCTAGCCCAGGCGACGAGAGCGAGCGCCTACGCCTCCTCGACCTTATCAACCATCAACTGGACGAGATTGACGCGGCCAAACTCAAACCAAACGAGGAAGATGAACTAAAGAGCGAGCGGCAAGCCTTGCTGAGTTTTGAACGCTTGCGCGGCGCGGTCGAGCGTTGCCACGCTGAATTAACAGGCGGTGGAGGGCGCAGCAAGGCCATCTGTGATGTTATAGGTCGCAACGCGGCAGACCTGAAGGAAATGCGGCGATTGTCTCCCGCACTAGAGAGCATCTCCGCTCTACTTGAACAGGCGGGCTACTTGCTGCAGGACGCGGTTCAAGAGCTAAGCCAGCTTAAAGAGTCGCTGTATTTCGATCACGGGAGACTCGAGGAAATCGAGCAGCGGCTTGAGCACTTAGCTTTACTCAAGCGCAAGTACGGCCGTACACTCGAAGCCGTGCTGATTTTTCGCGAGGAAGCCAAGCAGAGCAAAGAACGGCTGCATGACGCTGCTGAGCGCATGGCCGCACTTAAACAGAGCATGACAGAGCAAGAAAAGCGCTACGCGCGCCTAGCGGGGGAACTTAGCGCGCTTAGGCAAGAGCATGGCCGTGAGTTATGTCGCCTCGCGCAGGAGAACATCCGGGAGCTCGGTATGAACAGCGGTCGGCTCAGTATCGCTTTCACTCCGCACAAAGGTGTTATGAATCCACGCGGCGCGGAAAGCATGGAGTTGCTCTTTTCCGCCAACCTAGGGGAGGAACCGAGGCCGCTCGCCAAGATTGCCTCTGGGGGCGAGATATCGCGGGTTATGTTAGCACTTAAGGCTGCTTTCAGTAAGTTCGACGATATTCCTACGCTGGTGTTTGACGAAATTGACAGCGGTGTGGGCGGGAAAGCGGCGCTTGCGGTTGCAGAAAAAATCGCGGCTGTAAGCGCACACAAACAAGTGCTCTGTGTTTCACATCTCGCGCAGATAGCGGCGCTCTCCGACCATCACTTGTACGTGCGCAAGGAAGACAGTGAAGGCAGGACAACGGTTAGCGTCGAGCACCTGTTTGATCAGGGAAGAGTTAGGGAGTTAGCCCGCATGCTCGGGGGCAGAGAGACAGCCGTAGCCTTAGAACATGCCGAGGAGCTCTTGGTAAAGAGCAGAAAACGATAGCAGCGCTTTGGCTTCTGTGTACTCCAGTCGTTCTGTTTATGTTAACTAGCGGGGATAGCGGTTTTGACGCTAGGTTAACTTAGAGACAGACTCGACTTGATGAAAGGAGTGCACCGATGAACATGCGAAAATACAAAGCGCTGTTGGGATGGTTGCTCTTAGCGTCCGTGCTGGCGGTCTGTCTAAGCCCGCAGGCTAGGAGCTTTTTAGTTTGCCCCCTCTGGTGCGCGTAACAGAGGTAGATTTCTCTCTGCCGCTCCTATGCCATTCGGTCTCGACTTGTCCCTTGATGAAACCGGTTTGTTCAAGGTTAATGGCGCAGAGGTAGGGCCGTTAGTGCGTAGGTTCGCTCTCACCGAACCCCTGTCTTTTCGCCCGCTAAGACCGGGCAGCACAGAGATGACTCTAAGTTTGTTCGGTCTGCCGATTAGGCGGCTGTCTTTGCAGGTAATGCCGTCCGTCTCACTTGTAGCCGCAGGACATTGCGTGGGCGTTTCACTTAGGTCACAAGGAGTCCTAGTGGTCGGCTTCGCGACGATCGCGCGCTTGGTTGACGAGTCCGGCAGGCAAAACCAACACGTTGAGCTGACTGTACTGCGGGGCGCAGGCGAATTAACGCTTACGGCAGTGCCGCGTTCATGCCGCGAGACCGGCAAATATCGTTTAGGCGTATTTGTGCGCGACACCGCCGTTGGAATCGGTACTCTGACCTTTGTCGACCGTGAATCAATGACGTTCGGTGCGCTCGGACACGTGATTACCGACGCTGATACCGGAGAGCCCATTACGCTTGGGAGTGGCAGGATTGTGCGTGCGACCGTCACCTTCATTGAGGCAGGCAGACGGGGTGCTCCGGGCGAGAAGTGCAGCGTCTTTGTGGATGAGCAGAGGACCCTAGGTACCGTCGAAAAGAACATTTCGTTTGGCATATTTGGCCATATGTTGGAGGACATCACGACTGGCGTAGCTCCCATCCCGATTTTGCTGCGCGATGAGGTCGAGGAAGGTCCGGCAGAGATTCTGACCGTTATCGCTGGCGAGCAAGTAGAGCGCTTCGCGATTGAGATTCAGCGCGTTTCCCGCCTACAGCATACGCCCCATGGCAAAGGGCTTGTCATTCGCGCCACCGACCCACGTTTGCTCCAGAGGACAGGCGGGATTGTACAAGGTATGTCTGGCAGTCCGATTGTGCAACGAGGGAAGTTAGTGGGCGCGGTAACCCATGTTTTTTCAATGACCCCGCTAGGGGGTATGGTGTGTTCATCGAGTGGATGATCCGTGAGTCCGATCGCTTGGAGCGGCGGGAAGAGCACGCCCCGACTTTCTTCTACCGGCGGCTCTTCCGTGCCTCTTGACGAAAAAGTTGTGTGAGTTCAGCAGGAGAAGGTTGGTAAGTCGTTGAAAGAATAGCGTAAGTTTTGTTGGTTGACTGAGGAGGAAGATAGGTTTGGGTGAGAGAATCAAGGTTTTGATTGTGGATGACAACAGAGACTTCTGTGACCTGCTACATGAGTTCCTTTCCAAGCGTCCGGAGTTCCAAGTGGTGGGAGTAGGGCATAACGGCGTGGAGGCGCTTGAGCTTATCCACTCCCTGAAGCCCGATGTGTGTGCTTGACATTATCATGCCCCATTTGGACGGCATCGGAGTCTTGGAGCGATTACCCGCCAAGCTTGCCGGAGGTCCTCTCCCTAAGACTATCATGTTGACAGCGCTTGGGCATGAGGAGATGACTAAGCGCGTGCTTGAGCTTGGCGCGAGCTACTACATTCTCAAGCCCTTTAATCTCGAAACCTTGGCGCAGCGCATTCATCAGTTGGCCACAAACGGCGTGGCTGCGTCTCCCCTCCAGTTCGAGCAGCAAAGAAGTGTAAGCCGTACCCTGGAGATTAAGATTTCGGACTTCCTCCATGAACTTGGAGTGCCTGCTAACATCCGCGGTTACGTGTATCTTAGGGATGCCATTTCTATGGTTACGGAGGAGATACAGTTGCTCAGCGCGGTGACGAAGATTCTCTACCCGATGATTGCCGAAAACCGCGACTCGACGCCGAGCCGTGTAGAGCGCGCCATCCGTCACGCTATTGAGGTGGCTTGGAGTCGCGGCAACGTGGAAGCCCTAAACAGAATGTTTGGTTTCACCGTAGACCATCGCCGTGGCAAGCCAACCAACAGCGAGTTCATTGCCATGGTTGCGGATAGGCTGCGCCTCGAACGGGCGGGATAGCGACAAAAGAGGGCTAGGAAGCCCTCTTTTTGCGTGCAATCACGTAATTTTCGTGAAAATTACCGGTTTTCGCCAAAGAAGGCCGCTTGCTGTTCCTCATTGTTGCGTGCAATCACGTAATTTTCGTTCAAAAGGGTTTATGATGCAGGAGAAGAATACAAAGAGTGATGGAGACGATGCACCACAGAGGCACAGAGGTCACAGAGAAAAACATAAAAACAAAACACGGGGGACGCAAAACACGGGGGACGCAAAACACGGGGGACGGGTACATTTGTTTTACCAATACTCCTCTGTGTTCTCTGTGCCTCTGTGGTGAAATAAGACTCTGCGCCACCTCTGTGGTTGAAAGCGATGGAGTAAGGAGGCATGGGTTTGCGGGGGTTTAAGGTACTGGTCATCAATCCAGGCAGCACATCCACGAAAGTAGCCTGTTATC
>QLUS01000028.1 GCA_018725535.1 Bacillota bacterium | reverse complement strand
TTCATATGCCAAGTTGCCCTAAACATGCCTAAGCAAAAACACCCCTTGCGGGGTGTGCGGGGCTTCGCCGCCCTTTAGAAATACTCAACCGTAACTTCTTTGCCGACCTGCCGCAGGTAGAGCGTGAGGTCCGAGATAAGCTGTCTACGGGCACTGACTTGGGACGAGGTATAGTCAAGATGAGCGGTGTTAACGGCACCGCCGACCATAAAGTGGATATGAGTGGCCTGCATGAGCAGCAGGTTCGCCAAACGTGAGGCACCGTCAGAACGCTTAAGCAACGCGCTGTCCTCGATGTCGTCTTGGGAAGCGGCAAAAGTGCGGATGATGGTCAGGGCTGCCGAAAGCGTGAGCATGCCTTCAGTTACTAAGTCAATCTCCTCCATATTGGCAATGGGAGGAATGGCGTCGTCCATGGTGTCTAGTTCGGTATCGAGTCGGAGTCCGCGCTCACGCGCCACCAGTTGAGCCGTGCTTCCGCCGCAGATGACCTTCCGGCCGCTCGCCGCTACAAACCGCCTGACTACCTCTGTGTCGAGCGAGCGGTCTTTGGGGGGCCCTGTTAGCACATATACCGGTTCAGGCTCGCGTGCCTGAATGCCGAGAATTGTCGTGTCATCCCCTGGCTTGCCCACATAAAGATGCCGACAAGTGTGGTAAAGGGCACTGACGATGGCTCGTAAGCTGTTGTTCTGTTGCATCGACTTAGAGATAAAGGCTGCCACGTTCGCCCACTGCCACCCCATGTTCAGGCTAGCGCCAACACCAGCATGAATCACGCCGTCCGAGATCAAAAAAACCATGTCACCCGGAACAAGGCTAAAGAAGCTCTCTTTTACCCGCTTGCCGCCAATCATGCGCTCAACACGTTCTACGTCCTGCAGTTTTCCCCTGCGAAAAACCATTGTCTCCGGACAGTCAAACTCCGCCAGATAACAATCACCCTGCGGCGAAAGTCTCAGCACATTAATGGTCGAGTAGGCAAGCTCCCGCCGTCGGCATACGGGGAGTGTGAGGGCGATCGTGGAGATAACTTCCTCGGTGTCAGCTCCATGCGCGAGCATAGATATAGCGATCTTCGCCGTCAGTGTAGAAAGGATGCTCGCCTGCACACCACTACCCAAACCGTCGGCCACAACAGCGATAAGTCCTTCCGGGGTGCGGGCGATCTGAACGTTATCGCCGCACAGTTCTTCGCCCCACTTATTAAGTTGGCGGTGGTAATACTCAAAGAAAAGGGTCACGCTTTCTCACCCTGCACTACCCGCATTAGCTTAAGGAGCAGCATTTTGCTTTCAGCCGTCGTTTCCCCGAGCAGGCTGGCAATATCTTGTGCTACCCGCATCTGCTTGTTGATAACCTCCTGCGCCTTGTCTACCGTCTCTTGCCTGAGCTTGTCGAGCGCCTTGCCCTGTTCTTCCATTTCCGTAATATCGGAATAGATGCCCATGACTAAGTCCCCGCCCCTAACGGGGACAACCGACAAAGCCGTAATCAGCGCTGGCATAGGAGAAAGTTTAAGCCCGCTAGAGGATTCTAACTTAGACAGAGCCGTGACAAAATGCTCCTCCGGCAGAAATTCACCCACACGTTTACCCTTAGCAAGGCTAGCGGGGACACCAAACATGCGCTCGGCGGCAGCATTCCACTCCTGCACACAGAGTTCTTTGTCAACCACGACAATCGCATTGGGGGTAGAAGCTAAGATTAAGTTAGACAATGACTCCGCTTTAGCGCGCATAAAGGGCAGACACATTTCTAGTTCTGCGCGGCCTAAGGCCACCGCGCTCGCCTTTTCGCGGCACGTGTGATAGCCGCAAGCTCCGCAGTTGTATTCAAGCGCCGGCTCGGTCTTACCAAGCTGTCGCAACGCCTCAAGCACACTTTGCTCACTCGCTTGCGTGCGTTTGCCCTCAGGCAAATGCGAGCGTAACACCGCCCGCGCTTCATGTTCTGCCGCCTCTTTGAGCTCAAGCAGCATCGCTCGCCTTTCCGCGAGCGACAGCTCCGGGCGAAAGGCCGCTGCTCCGCGCCGTCAAGCGCCAAGACGGGGACGTTAACCTGGCCGACCATCCCTCCTGTCAGGGGAAAGTGCATCAGGCCTTGCCCTGAGAAAGACTCATGCGCAGTAGTGGAGACAGCAACAGGCGGAGTTAGGCGTAGAAGCTCGGGAAAAGTTAAAGCCACGTCTACCTGCCCGCAACGCTCCGCTTCATGTTTCTTGGCCGCGCAGGGACCAATAAACACGACCCGACATCCGTAAGTCTGTTTTAGCCAAGCGGCGTGTGTCACCATGGGTGAGGATACCCCCGCAAGAAAGCGCGCTAGTTTAGGGAAAAACCGCTGTGTTAGTTTCACTGCGGCGGGGCAGGCTGTAGTCAGCACCCAGCCGTCGCGTCGCGCGAATTCAGCGTAAGTTTTAGACACAGACAAGGCCCCCCAACTAGTGAGACTCACCCCCGCGAACCCTAAGTCAGCGAGTTTCGTCGACCACTGCTCTAGGCTGTGCGGCCCAAGCGCTGCGGAAGGTGCAAGGCTCACCCATACCGGGGTTGCCCCGCACAGCAAATTGTGGACCACATGCTCGTCCCGTCGTATCTCCCTCGCCTTCTGCGGGCAAACGGCAAGGCATGCTCCGCAAGCAAGACAGTCTTCCTCCAAAATGGAGGCTTGCCCTTGCTTGATGGAAGTGGCCTTGACTTCGCAAGCCCGAATGCACGCGTAGCAATTCTTACAGAGCCCTTGTCTAACGCGAATGGCTCGCATCTAGGTTCACCTTTCCCAGCACATAGGTGCAAAACAGGTCCTCTACGTTTTCTTCTGTGACTCGCGGCAGAGGTTCCCCGTTAACGGCTACAGCCACGCCCTCTAGGCAGCGATTCATGCAGAAGGCACCCTGTAACTCTATTCTACCGCGCAACCCATGCCGCAGTATAGCCTGTTCAAAGGCTTCGGCAATCTTGTGCGCACCGCGCAGGTAACACGAGCTACCTACGCACACAGTAATAACTACCAGTTTACTCCCCTCCTAGGCCTAAAAGGCTAGCACAAGCCAACCTTTTCTGATTGCTGTTTCTCCGCCCTATACTTACGCAGAATATCAGGCACGCGTTCAGCACTCATAATATTGCCGTATACGTCCTCCCCCACCGTCAGCACCGGTGCTAGACCGCATGCCCCTATACAGCGGGAGGCCTCCAGGGTAAACAAGCCGTCAGTCGTTGTCTGTCCAACCTTTACGCCTAGTGCTTTCTCAAACGCCGTGAGTAAGTCGCCCGCCCCGCGTACATAACACGCCGTGCCCATACATACCGCAATGCGGTGCTTACCGCGTGGGGTGAGCGAGAAAGACGAGTAAAACGTGGTCACGCCGTAGACGTCTGCGAGCGGAATATTGAGCGATTTCGCCACGTAACGCTGCACATCCTCGGGAAGATAGCCAAAGATGAGTTGGGCTCTGTGTAGGATCATAATCAGTGCGCCCTCCAGCGCCTTGTGCTTGGCCATAACTTCGTCGAGCTGGTCCCACTTTTCATCACGCGTATAGCTGCCTGTGCAGCCCACACATTTGCTTTCTGTCATATATGACACCCCCATTAGTAGCGCGGGCGCGCGTGGTAGTGAGTATGGAGCAGCGCGTGCGCCTTTTCGCCGTTGGGATCCCCGATAAATGTGCGGTAGAGCTCCCTAATCGCCGGGTTCTCGTGTGACTTGCGCACGCGCTTCATGTGGTCTTGCCTGTACAGCGCTGCGGCGCGCTTGTGCTTGATTTCCGGGTCTTTGCTAAAGGGTTGCCCGCCGCCCCCGATGCAGCCGCTAGGACAGCCCATAATCTCAATGAAGTGATACTCGGCCTCGCCCTGCTTAACTTTTTTGAGCAGCTTTTCTGCCTGGCCTAAGGAGTTCACAATCGCTACCTTCAGCGTCATGCCGTTAAGCGCAATCACCGCTTCCCTCACGCCAGCAAACCCTCGTACACCCTGAAACTCGATTTCCTCAAGCTCCTTGCCTGTCTTAAGCTCCGTTACGGAGCGCAGCACGGCCTCCGTAACACCGCCCGTCACGCCAAAGATCCCGCCTGCGCCGGAAGACATGCCAAGCGGCAGGTCAAACTCGCTGTCCGGCAAGTTGGCGAAGTCAATCCCCGCCTCCTTAAGCATCGCGGCCAGTTCGCGGGTAGTGAGCACCGCGTCGACATCGCGCACGCCGTCGCGCCCCATTTCCGGGCGACTGGCTTCGAACTTTTTGGCGGTGCAGGGCATAATGGCGACATGGAAAATATTGCTGGGCATCACGCCTATTTTCTCTGCGTAATAGGTCTTCACCAGCGCGCCAAGCATCTGCTGAGGCGATTTGCAGGTGGACAAGTGCTCGAGCATCTCCGGGCAGAAGTGCTCCGCATACTTAACCCAGCCGGGACTGCAGGACGTAATCAGGGGCAGGTGCTTGCTCTCGTTCAGCCGCCGCAAAAGTTCGTGTCCTTCTTCTACAATCGTGAGGTCCGCGCCAAATTGCGTGTCAAAAACCTGGTTAAACCCTAGCTTGCGCAGTGAGGTGACTAGCTTTTCCGTCACTAGTGCCCCCGGACGCATGCCAAACTCCTCACCTAAGGCAGCGCGCACCGCCGGAGCTACTTGGACCACCGTATGCAGCGTGGGATCGCTTAGGGCTCGCCAAGTCTGTTCTGTCGCGTCCGCTTCTTTTAGTGCTGCAACCGGGCAGACCTTAATGCACTGCCCGCACGCCACGCACGGACCCTCTGCCAAACCGTGGCCAAAAGGCGTAGTCACAACGGCCTTGGAACCGCGTCCAGCTAGGCCGATTGCCGAGACTTTTTGCACCTGTTCACAGATGCGGATGCAACGGCCGCAGAGAATGCACTTGTTCGGGTCGCGCACTACCGCCACGCTGCTCTGGTCTTGTGCTAGCGCTCGAGCGTCGTTCTTAAAGCGCACCTTGCGCACGCCTAGCTGGTGCGACACTTCCTGCAGCTCACATGTCCCGTGGCGCGGACACACCAAGCAGTCCTGCGGATGGTTAGCGAGCAAAAGTTCGACTATGGACTTGCGGGTCTTACGCACGACTTCGGAATTTGTGCGCACTCGCATACCGGAAGACGCGGGGTATACACATGAAGCCGCTAGGCTCTGCATGCCTTCAATTTCGACTACACACAGCCTGCAGGAACCCTCAAGGCGAAGTTCGGGGTGGAAACAAAGGGTGGGCACATGTACGCCGGCTTTGCGCGCGGCATCGAGCACGGTCGAGCCGGGGTCTACTTCTACAGGTGCGCCGTCAATCGTTAGTTTTATGCGTTCCATGCTTGTTCTCCTTTCGCCAACTAGCGCACAATGGCCTTAAACGGACACTTCGGGATGCATGCGCCGCACTTAATGCACTTCGCCGTGTCAATGGTGTGGACAGTTTTGACCGCGCCGGCAATAGCGTTGACAGGACATACTTTCTTACACAGAGTGCATCCCTTACACTTCTCGGGGATGATGCTAAACGTCAGTAGTTCCTGGCAAACGCCAGCCGGACACTTTTTGTCTTGGATATGCGCGTTAAACTCGTCCCTAAAGAAGCGCAAGGAAGCCAGTACCGGGTTCGGCGCAGTTTGCCCGAGGCCGCACAGCGACGCCCCTTTAATGGTCACGGAGAGTTCCTCGAGCAGGTCGATGTCTGCCGCCGTACCGTGTCCTTTGGTGATGTCCTCGAGAATCTCAAGCATCCGCTTGGTCCCTTCGCGACATGGCACACATTTGCCGCAGGATTCGTCTTGCGTAAACTCAAGAAAGAAGCGGGCAACGTCGACCATACAGGTGTTTTCGTCCATAACGATTAACCCGCCTGAGCCCATCATGGAACCTACTGCGGTCAGCGAGTCGTAGTCAACCGGCGTGTCAAGCAGCGCGGCTGGCAGACATCCGCCGGAAGGGCCACCCGTCTGACAGGCCTTGAAGGCGCGATTGTCGGGAATGCCGCCGCCGATATCGTAAACTATCTCGCGCAGTGTTGTTCCCATCGGTACTTCCACTAGGCCGGTGTTGTTGATATTCCCGGCAAGAGCAAAGACTTTGGTGCCCTTGGAGTTCTCCGTACCCATGGATGCAAACCACTCGGGGCCGCGCAGGATGATCTGCGGGATGTTGGCAAAAGTCTCTACATTGTTAATGAGCGTAGGTTTATCCCAGAGACCCTTGATGGCGGGGTACGGCGGGCGGGGTTTAGGCATACCGCGTTTGCCCTCAATGGACGCCAAGAGTGCGGTTTCTTCGCCACACACAAACGCACCTGCGCCTAGGCGAATAGAAATGTCAAAACCAAATGTTGAGCCAAAGACTCCTTGGCCTAAGATGCCTAATTTACGGGCTTGCTCTATAGCGATGCTTAAGCGATGCACGGCAATCGGGTACTCTGCGCGCACGTACACATAGCCTTGGCGCGCGCCAATCGCATACCCGGCGATGGCCATGGCCTCAATCACGGAGTGCGGGTCGCCCTCAAGAATCGAGCGATCCATAAACGCGCCGGGGTCGCCCTCGTCAGCGTTGCAAACCACATACTTTACAGCTCCAAGCGCTTTGGCCGCAAACTCCCATTTGAGGCCGGTGGAGAAGCCGCCACCCCCCCGTCCCCTAAGACCAGATGCCTTGACGGTGTGAATGACCTCGGCTGGCGTCATTGACGAGACTACCCTAGCTAAGGCTTGATAGCCGTCAACGCCGATATACTCCTCAATGTTCTCGGCATCAATAGCGCCGCAGTTAGCTAAGGCGACGCGGTACTGCTTTTTGTAGAATCCAATGTCCGTAAAGAAGGCCGTGGGCTTGGGGTTTTGCACATCGCGATACAGCAACCGCTCTACGAGACGCCCTTTAAGCAAGTGCTGCTGCGCTAAGTCTGCCGCATCTTCGGGCTTCACATAGCAGTAAAACGACCCCTCCGGATAAATCATGACGATAGGGCCAATCTTACAGAAGCCAAAGCAGCCTGTCTGCACTATTTTGACCTCTTTGGTCAAGCCCAAACGCTCGATTTCCGCGCGCATGGCCTGCTCTACACTCTTACACCCAGAAGACGTACAGCCGGTCCCAGCACAGATGAGGACATGAGAACGAATGTATTGCATATAAATCCTCCTATTGGGTCGTGCCTAGTTAGCGTTTGCAGCAAGTGCCGCGATGAAGCGGCGAATTAGACTGCGCAGTTCAGCGGGTGTGCAGCGCTTATGCAAGGTCTCATTCCTGTTTACCGCAATGATCACTGCGGGCTGTTCGTTCGCCTCTATATCTAGTTCACGCTGACTTACCTGCACATTTGCGGCAGCATGCAATGAGATTTCTTCTAGTGCCGCCGCCATGAGCTGCCGCGAGCCGGCCGCAATTGCGGTCGTACCCCCGCCAATAATTACCCGCACCTCGTTTTCGTTGTCATCTTTGCGCACACTGAGGTGCTGCCTCACCCTCGTGCGGATGTCATTAAGTTCTGCAATAGTTAACACAGCGTCTCCCCCTAAAAACGAATAATTCTAACTTTGTGAAAAAAAGCGCTTGACTTGTGAAAAAAAATAATGAGTTCTAAGACGATAGTAACATGCAGCGTGTGAAGAGTCAACGCCTAGTGCTGGGGGTGGCTGTCCGCTTTCCGCTGTCCGCTTCAGGGCTATCAGCTCCGCTTGGGGCAGCCGCCAGCCTCTACGAAGTGCCATGTGCCATGTGCCATGTGCGCCCGTCAGCCGCGCTACGCGCTTAGCTCCCCCTGTTCTCCTTGAGATAATACGACAATGCCAGTAGGCCGACGATGAAGTTCTCATAGCGCACTTCAACATGCTCCGGCACGTTAAGACGCACAGGCGCAAAATTCCAGATGGCCCGCACCCCACCCTGCACCAACACATCCGTAACGCGCTGCGCGGCGTGCGCGGGCACTGCCAATACGGCAAGTTCGATTCCTGTATGCTTCACGACATCAACCATGCGGTCAATTGGCAGTATCCTTTGACCCGCGACCGTGAGGCCCACTTTACTGGGGTCGGCATCAAACATAACGGCAATGTTAAACCCGTGCTCGCGAAACCCTTCATAGTTCGCTAGCGCCTGCCCTAAATGCCCGAGTCCCACAAGGGCGATGCGCTGCAGATGATCCGCGCCCAATATGGAAGTAACCTGCCGCGCTAAGGAATCGACATCGTAACCGATGCCGCGGCGGCCGAACTCGCCAAAATAGGCGAGGTCTTTGCGGATCTGAACCGAAGTAATGGCAAGCAGTCTGCCGAGTTCTTCCGAGGAGACCACGTCGACGCCTGTGCTCTTAAGGCGAGCCAAGCACCTTAAATAGAGAGGCAGCCTCTCAATCGTGGGGCGAGGGATGTTCCCGGCCATAAACTCCCTCCTCTTTGGTTACTCTTACTCGTCGTATGCGCCCGGAGTCTTACCTACAGAGGGGGCGACCGCTGCTCGCGACACAACCCCTAGGCTCTCCCGGAGCATGGACCCCATGTTGAGGCTCCCGGCCTCCTCTAGCTTAAACAAGGCAGCCTCGGCAACCGCCTGCAGGTAATTGTTAAAGACGGTCGCGCCGCAGTACTTCTTGTCGCCGGCGCGAATCCCATCAATATGCGCGAGGCCATATTCAGCCATCGCTAGAGCGCCCGCGACAAGGAAATGGGTATTGACATTGTTCTTGCCGACTAGGCCGCGCGCCACTTTAGCCGCACCGGTTCCGCCGTGCTGCGCGAAGGGAATATAACGCCCAAGCCCTTTGAACAAGGCTGTCTGCACAACCTCAAGGCGCTGTATGTCCGGCTCGTGCCTTTGCCCCTTCTTGGCGGCATGTTCCATGCCAATCGGATAGGCTATGGCGTCCGCCCCCGTATACCTAACAAAAGACACTACCTGCGTCGCGAACCTGTCAAGCTCTGCTCCCGTTAAGCGCCGGTAGTCGAGCGCTTGCCCGCCGGTGCCGGTCGCGCCAAACTCCGCCTCCAGCATAATTTCATGATTACCCACCCCGAAGCGCACCCCGTCGATAATATCGCGCGTAACGACAAAGTCAAGCACAGGCGGCAGAAGCTCGGTGTCAATCATACCCCAAGCCGGCCGCACGCGTTCGACCACGCGCAGAAAATCCCGCTTAAACGTAACGTACTCTTTACTCGTGAGATAAAGGGCGTAAAGCTTAAGGGTTGCTTCGTCAGGCGAGGCCTCGTCACCGAATGCAGCCTGCATATACGAGATGGCATGGCGCACACGTGCCTCGGCTATAGATAGGCTGTAGCCGTCATGCTCAGCCGAGTTTTGCAGTAAAGCTGGGGCAAACATGGGCACCTTAAAGTGATCAAGTGAAACGGCGACAAAGGGGGCACCGTATTCTGCCGCGAATCGCGCGATTTGCTCAGCTGCAAGTTCAGCGCCGCGCACTACGTTAGTGTCGGGCGAATAGTGCTTGACACCGGCGAGGGGAGGAATCTTTCCGGGGTCTCCCGCGCCGGCCTCAGCGGCGTTATGGCTGAGCTGCACAATTATGGGGGAGCCTTGCCCGGCTGCGGCAGCCATGGCGAACCCTCTCATCTCGAGCTCAAGGGGGAAATTAGCGTTCGCCGCAAGCAACGTCACGCGCTCAGCCTCGGGCTTTAACTGCCCCTCAGCCGTAAACGGCGACGCCAAAGCAAAGATTTGCCTGAGCTCTGTTCCAGTCAACAACATGCATTGCCTCCCTTACTTTCCACTACGCTCTATCGAGATATTCGCGCGTGCGAGTGTCAATCCTTAGCTTGTCCCCCTCATTGATAAAGAAGGGAACGTTAATGACCAGTCCGGTCTCCATAGTGGCAGGTTTAGAGCCGCCCGTCGCCGTATCGCCGCGGAAACCCGGGGCTGTTTCTTTTACTACCAGTTCCACGTAGTAGGGCAGTTCTATGCCGATAATCCGCTGGCCGTACATCAGCATAGTGACGTTTTCGTTTTCCTTGAGAAACTTGATGTCCTCGCCAAAGACAGCGTGATTAACATTGACTTGCTCGAAAGTGTTTATGTCCATAAAGGTGTAGAAGTCACCGGTGTCATAGAGGTACTGCATTTGGCAGCGCTCTACATGCGCGCGGTTTACTTTCTCGCCTGCGCGGAAGGTCATCTCTTGCACCGTGCCGGTTTCCACATTCTTGAGCTTCGCGCGCACGAAAGCCGCGCCTTTGCCCGGCTTAACATGCTGGAAGTCCACTACTTGAAATACCGCTCCGTCAAGTTCAATCGTGAGTCCTGTGCGAAAGTCGCTAGTTGAAATCATGGGAGGCCTCCTCGCTGCACTAGAGCTCAATGAGTTCCTTGCTAAAGCTATAGAAATTCTCGCAACCGTCAGGTGTGACGACGACCATGTCCTCGATACGCACGCCGCCCCATTCGGGTATGTAAATGCCGGGCTCAATAGTAATGACCATGTTCGGTTGCAAAGCGTCCTCGCCTTTCGTGCCAGCCGAGGGGCCTTCGTGCATGGCTCTTCCGACACCGTGGCCTAAGCCGTGCCCAAAGCGCTCGGCGTAACCAGCTTGAGCGATGATCTCGCGCGCGACAGCGTCGACTTCTTTGCCCAAGCGGCCTGGCTTAACAGCGGCGAGTGAAGCCTGCTGCGCTTTGAGAACGATGCCGTAGATACGACGTTGCTCGTCAGTAGCCTTGCCCACGACAAATGTACGCGTCATATCGCTACAGTACCCATTGTATACAGCGCCAAAGTCTAACGTCAAGAAATCTCCGTGCAGAACGAGCTTCTCGCTCGCGCGCCCGTGCGGGAGGCTAGAGCGCGGCCCTGAGGCGGCAATAATTTCAAACGGTAGGCGTTCGGCACCTAAGCGGCGCAGCGAGATTTCGAGTTCTAGCGCGATAAAGGCCTCAGACACGCCAACCTTAATCTTAGGTAAGGTCTGCCGCAATGCCGCTTCGGCTATCGCTGCGGCTTGCCGCATGGATGCCAACTCAGCTTCGTCCTTTACCATGCGCAGCTTCTCCACTAGCCCGGCCTGCGACACGAGCTCTGCCTGTAGCTTCTCCTTTAGTGCCTGATAGATGCTGAAGGTTATATAATCGCTCTCAAAGCCTAGCCTTTGTATGTTGTGCTCCGTTAGTGCCTGCTGCAGGGCATCGTACAATGATGCCTGGTAGTCTTTAACCGTGAACTCCGGTGCCTCTACGGCAGCCTGCTCTACATAGCGAAAATCTGTGAGTAAGAGCGCCGTATTGCGGCTAACCAGCGCATAGCCGTTAGAGCCTGTGAAGCCAGTTAGGTAAGCACGGTTATCCGGTTTGGCCACTAGGCAGGCGTCAAGGCCCTCGGGCAGGCTAGCGCGGAATTTCACAAGTCTCTTCTCCGTTAGTCGTCCCCCCCTCGTGCTTAGTCTGGGTTCGATTAGCTCGTAAATTTCTTCGGCTACCGCCGCCAAGCGCTTCCCGTCCGTGTCAACCGTGAAGTCGGCGTAACGCTCATAGAGCGGACGGCGAACAGCTAAGAGCTCCCTTAATCGCCCGCTTGGGTCGGCTGTGTTCTCAAGCAATGGGCGCTTGACGCGGCTGTACTTAAGCCGCACAATGAGCTGCGGCACAGAGGCTTTAAGGTAGATAACAGCTGTCGCTTTGGTCTTTAGAGCCGCCATACCGCGCTGCGACAAAACAGCACCGCCGCCAAGTGATAGAATCATGGGCCTGCCTGTCTCAGCTAGGCGCAGCAGTGCTTCCTCCTCTAAGGAGCGAAAGTAAGCTTCGCCGTGCAAGGCGAAAATCTCAGCCACAGTTAGCCCAACACGACGCTCTATTTCCCGGTCGAGGTCGATCGCCAAGCGGTTGAACCGTCGGGTTAGCATCCTGCCGACACTGCTCTTGCCGCTCCCCATCATGCCCATGAGTACAATCACTGCGTGTTGCTTCCTTTCGGCTCTGATTAGGGCGGCGTCGTGGAAATGCGGATGCGGCCGGATAGACTCAAAATCAGGAACATCCTCATGCCGTTACTGGCTTGAATGATGACAGTAGAATTTGGCGTGGGGTTGCCAAAGGCCACCGGTTCGCCCAGATAATTAAAGGCAAAATTCTTACCCGACTCAACAAACGTAATCCCTGCGGGCATAGTGCGCCTGTACTCCAGCATTTCCTGCGCCTCATTATAGACGCGCACTTGGTGAGGGTGACCGGAGAGCCTAAGAAAATCCATGCGTGTTGTCGCACCGCGCATTATGGCTAATTGCCGCACATGGTGCGCATCGGAGGCCAAGCGGCGTACGGTTGACTGCAAGCGCGCTGTAATCAACGCATCGCCTACGCGGGGTATCGCAATCAGCGCAAGCACCCCAATGATGCCAACTACAGCTAACAACTCCATGGCGGTAAAGCCGCGTGCACTTGACCTCAACATTCTCCCACCTCTGCGAGGCTTACGCTAGTTTCGGCGCGGTACAAAGGGTGACCGCTCCGGAAAGCCCCCTACTTTGGGCTCACCGATGACCGCACCGCTAAAGAGGCGCACTTGCAAGGAGGCCGTAAGCCCTTCCGCACCACCTGCAAACCGCAACGTTTCTAGAACCAGCACCTCATCTTGTGCTTCCAGCAGCATAAGCAGGCGATAGAGGTCATGGTAAGTCCCTGTCAACTGAAGGGTTGTCACTGCACCGATGTCCCCGACGGCAATGCTTGTACTCTCTAGACTGACAAAAGTCGCACGCGCGGCGTTCTCTAGCATCACCAAGAACTCCGGCAAAGGGATACCGAGTTCGCGCGCGGCGGTAGTGACGTGGATTTGCTCTTTAATGTCGGCAATACGCGTCTTCAGTTCGGCTTCCTTCGTCTCCCACGGCGCGAGCCTGTCCAGCGTTCTCGTCAGAACACGCAGTCTGTGCTCAAGCACCGCCCGCTCTGCCGCGAGAGGCTGCCAAAAAAGCAGGTAAAACGCTGCCCCGGCAAGCGCCAAGCAAAGAAACGACACCAGTACAACCTCGCGCCTGTTAAGCTTCATGGCACCACCGCCCTCAGTTCCACCGTAATCTCAAAACTGTGCCCGGCGTCGCCTTGTTGCAGTACGCTGAGCGCAGGGTTAGCGAAAAACTCCGAACCGGCTAACACCCTAAGAAACTCTGCCGCCAGCGCGTAAGTGGGCGTTACGCCACGCAGGGAGAGCCGCGCTTCTTCTAACGCCAGTTCCTCTACAAAGACGCGGTCCGGCAACAACCGCGCAACCTCATCTAGGAAAGGCACCAATTTGGCGTGCTTCGGTACCACTTCTCCCTTAATGCGCGCTAGCTCCCGCTCTAAGCTAACGTATTCCTGCAGCAGAGGGTCAAGCGGGGACAGCGCTGCCACGCGGGTTTCCAGTGAAGCTACCTCGTGGCGCAAGCGCTCTAAGCCTTGCCTGAGCTGATAGCTGTAATAGACAAGCGGCGCGCTGACACACAACACACCTATCGCCAGCAAAGCGAAGGCGCGATAACGATGTGGTTGCCTCTGCCGCGCGAGAGGCAGCAGGTTAATCTTCACTGCTATACCTCCCCAAGCGCGAGACCAATAGCCACACACAAAGAGGCGCCGTACCAGCCAAGTCCTTCTCTCTGCACGCCATGCGCCATCCGCGTCAGCGGATTAGTGAGCGCCACGTGAAAATCCTTGTGTTCACTGCGGAGCACGTCGCGCAGGTTCTGTTCAAGCTGCTCTGCCAAGCACGGGAGCAAGCTATTGCCGCCGACTATCTGCACGGAGTCAATAGCCACTCCCTTGTTCTCGGCCAAAAAGAAGTTCACCGTAGTTACGATCTCTCCAAACAGCCGATCACGTGTAGGCAAGAGCGAGGTAAAATAAGGATTCTCGGGCGCGAAGCCGTGCCGAATTTTCGCGGCCTCGGCCGCGGCAAAATCTAATTGGTGCTCCATCATCACGGCGCGCGTCAGTTGATTGCCCCCGAGCGAAACCACCCGCGCCGTTTGCAGCACACCTTCACGGAAAATACTCAGGTTAGTCGTCCCGCCGCCAAAGTCGCAGACGAGATGCGTCCCCTGCTTAACTCGCGCTTCCGTAGCCAAAAGCGCCGCCCTAAACACCGCTAACGGTTCGATATCTACGCGGATAATCTCAAACCCGGCGCTTTGCATAAAATCGACGAAATTGATGATCGGCTCGCGCTGCATAGCCACTAAAATCACGGTGCTTGGTTCGCCGGGACGCGTCGGCATCACACTATAGTCCGTTAGCGTGTCCTCGCGGTTAAGCTGCAGCACCTGCTCAATCTGCCAATCTATGGCCGCGCGGAGCTCGCGCTTGGGCATCGGCGGGAGCGTAAGTTTTCGGAGCATTAGGTTCTGTCCCGTTAGCGTAGTTGCGGCCCGGCGAGTCGAGAACCCTCCCCGACTTATAGCCTCAAAGATCGCTGCGCTAAGTGCCGCAGGCTCACGAATCAGACCGTTCTCGACACTCTCCCGCGGCGTAGGCACGATGGACTGCCTGAGCACGCGCGGCGGCTGTCCCTGCGCCACTTCTACGATTTTGATTTGCGAGTTGCCGACGTCAATGCCGAGCACCGGACGCGCAAACAAACCGCGCCGCGGAGCGGGATTAACCGGCGGGGTAGGTTTAACAGGAGGTGCCGATTCTGCAGGCGACGAACGGGGGAGCGGAACCGGCTCTTTAGGAAAGCGAAGCGACGCTGCAGGCGGGACTTGCGGTGGAGAATGCCGAATACGACGAAAAGTGCGAGCCAGGATCGGCACCATAGCCAGCGGCCCAAGCGCCAGCAGCCACCATGAATAATGATTCAACCGCTCTGCGTAGACCGCAAAGCGAGAAATGAGAGTTGGCGCGTCCTCTTGCCAGAAGCGAGCGAACCACGGCCAGCCAAGCACCGCGAAAGCTACGCCCAAGCCCACAACAACACCCGCGATTCCCCATGCGCTACGGTTACGCTGCCGCCGGGTTGCCCGGTTGCGCTCGCTTCGCGTAGTAGCTTTTGTTTGACTTTTGTCTTTCTGTGTTACCAGCCGCAAGCGCAGAGGCCCCCTCTCTCACCAAGTTCGCATGCTAACGTGGCAGGTGAGGTTAATCGCTCTCTATAACCCCACTAACTGAGTATACCACAAGATGATGGCAGGGCCCCACAACATTGTGAAAAACGCACCTAGCGCCAAAAACGGCCCAAACGGTAGCATATCCTTTCTGCCCTTTATTTTCAACACCATTAACAAAACACCTACTGCAGCGCCGACGACAAACGCCAAGAGCAAGGTCAACATCACCGGCGCGGGGCCAAGATATAGCCCCAGCAGTGCCGCCAGCTTGACATCGCCAAAACCCATGCCGCCGCGTGCCAAGAGGTAGATGATCAG